>JANPGQ010000118.1:0-16566 GCA_031423975.1 Cytophagales bacterium
ATTTTTTTTTAAATCTAATACTCATATTTTGAATGCTTCACAATTTTTTGAAACAAAATTAACGCTTTTTACTCAACACTTTCAATAATAACTCTAATACATCACGATATATGTAAGGTTTTTTAGTTTCCTTCCAACCTATCAGTAATGTAACATAATTATGCCAAACTATTTAATAATCTATTTCAACTAAATAAAATGATAAGTTTTATTTAGTTAAGCAATTTCACGAAAACTGAATTTAAAAATGAATAACAAAAAACGCCACTTCGGTTTTATGAAGCAGCGTTTCAATTTTAAACTCCAAGAAAAATTTATCCCAAATAAGTCTTCAAAGCTTTACTTCTTGACGTATGACGTAAACGACGAATGGCTTTTTCTTTGATTTGACGTACACGTTCACGAGTAAGATTGAATTTTTCTCCAATTTCTTCCAACGTCATAGCGTGTTCTCCGTTCAAGCCAAAATATAAAGTTACTACGTCTGCCTCACGCTGAGTCAAGGTTGATAATGCTCTTTGAACTTCTCTACGCAATGAATCATTAATCAATCCAGAATCTGGTTTGTCTTCTCCGTCATTTTCCAAAACGTCCAACAAAGAATTTTCTTCTCCTTGAACAAAAGGGGCATCCATAGATACGTGACGACCCGATATTTTCAAGGTATCAACAACTTCGCCAGTCGAAATCTCTAAAACCTCTGCCAATTCTTCTGGTGTTGGCTCACGCTCAAATTTTTGCTCTAATTCCGAAAATGTTTTCGAGATTTTATTCAGTGAACCCACACGGTTCAATGGCAAACGGACAATACGAGATTGTTCTGCCAATGCCTGTAAAATTGATTGACGAATCCACCAAACGGCATACGAAATGAATTTAAAACCACGGGTTTCATCAAAACGTTGTGCTGCCTTGATAAGTCCTAAGTTTCCTTCATTGATAAGGTCGCCAAGGCTAAGTCCTTGATTTTGATACTGTTTAGCTACTGAAACCACAAAACGAAGATTCGCTTTGGTTAATCTTTCCAATGAAAGTTGGTCTCCGTCACGTATTTTTTGAGCTAAAATAACTTCCTCCTCGGGCGTTAGCAAATCCACCTTACCAATTTCTTGCAAATACTTATCAAGTGATTGACTTTCTCGGTTCGTGATTTGCTTACTAATTTTTAGCTGTCTCATGTTCTATCGGTGATAATTTAAAATGGTTAACAAAACCTTAATTATGGAAAAAACCAAACGATTATTTAAGCACATTCGTCTATTTATAATCGTTTGGTAGGGAATGTTTTAATTTTATGATTCGTATTTAATAGTAAAAGTAAATTTTAACTTTAAAATACTTAGTTCACAAATTAATAACGTAATAAAACGTTTGTTTGTTCTACACTCTCTCTGGTTTAGGTAAAAGAACCTTTCTTGACAAGCGGAATTTCCCTGTTTTCTTATCCACTTCAATCAATTGAACTTTTACTTTTTCACCAATTGTAAGAACTCCCTCAACGGTTTCAAGACGTTCCCACTTAATTTCAGAAATGTGTAATAAACCATCTTTACCGGGTAAGAATTCCACAAAAGCACCAAATGGCATGATTGATTTCACAACGCCATCATAGATTTCGCCTTCTTCTGGAATCATTACGATACCTTTAATCATTGCCACAGCTTTGTCCATAGACTCTTTATTGGCAGAGAAAACCGATACATAACCACCATCTGGTTTTTCTTCAATCGTAACGGTAGCTCCCGATTGTTTTTGAATATCTTGAACAACTTTACCGCCTGGTCCGATTACCGCACCAATCTGGTCTTTCATAATCTTGATAACCGTAGCACGTGGTGTATGAGGTTTCAATTCAGCTCTTGGTGCTGAGATTACTTTCTTCATTTCACCTAAAATGTGCAAACGTCCTTGTTTCGCTTGATTCAAGGCTTCTACTAATACGTCATAAGAAAGTCCATCAACTTTTATGTCCATTTGACACGCCGTAATCCCTTTTTCTGTACCAGTTACCTTAAAATCCATATCTCCCAAGTGATCTTCATCACCCAAAATATCAGATAAAACGGCATATTTACCAGTTTTAGGGTCAGAAATCAAACCCATCGCAATTCCAGAAACGGGAGCTGAGATTTTGATACCTGCATCCATTAATGCCAATGTTCCTGCACAAACCGTTGCCATTGAAGACGAACCATTTGACTCTAATATATCAGAAACAATACGGATTGTATATGGATTATCAACATCAGCGGGCAATACTTTTTTCAAAGCACGCATTGCCAAATTACCATGTCCAACCTCTCTACGACCTGGCGCTCTGTTTGGTTTTACTTCACCCGTTGAGAAACCTGGGAAATTGTAATGTAAAAGAAAACGATTGTAACCCGAAACCATTACTTGATCAACAATTTGCTCGTCCATTTTCGTACCCAACGTTACGGTAGTCAATGATTGGGTTTCACCACGAGTAAATACTGCTGAACCGTGTGGAGAAGGTAAATAATCAACTTCACAAGTGATTTGACGGATTTCATCTAATTTACGACCATCCAAACGGAAACGTTCCGTAATAACCATTTGACGAACCGCTTCTTTCTCAATATCGTGGAAATATACTTTCGCTAATGATTTATTAACGGTTGAATCTATTGGCAATGACGTAAAATATTCTTCTTCAACGGCTTTGAAAGATTCTCTACGTCCACTTTTGCTTGGATTTGCCAATTTGGCTACTGCATAAAATTTATCATAATAAGCATTCCAAAGTGTTTTTTTCAATTCTTCATCGTGTGTCTCGTGAGAATAAGCACGCTTCTCAGTTTTGCCAGCCATTACGGTCAATTCTACCAAAGCAGCACACTGAACCTTGATTGCTTCATGAGCTAATCTCAAAGCGGTAAGCATATCTTCTTCCGAACATTCCAACATTTCACCTTCTACCATCAAAATATCGTTGGCATTAGCGGCAACCAGAATCTCTAATTCAGCACTTTCAATCAAGTTGTACGCAGGATTTACTACAAACTCACCTTTGATTTTAGCAACTCTTACTTCTGAAATTGGCCCGTTGAAAGGAATATCAGAAACTGCCAAAGCAGCAGCAGCGGCTAAACCAGCAAAAGCATCAGGAGCAACGTTTTCATCTGCTGAAATCAACTGAATGGCAACTTGCGTATCAGCGTGATAATCAGATGGGAATGTTGGGCGTAAAGCTCTGTCAACCAAGCGACTAACTAAAACTTCAAAATCTGAAAGTCTCAATTCACGACGCATAAAACTTCCTGGAATTTTTCCAGAAGCTCCAAATTTTTCTTGATAATCAACTGAAAGAGGTAGAAAATCCACTCCTTCTTTGGCAATTGGTGATGAAACCACCGTTGCCAATAACATCATGTTTCCGCTTCTCACGACCACAGAACCATCCGCCTGTTTTGCGAGTTTGCCCGTTTCGATGGTAACTTTTTTACCATCGGGCATTGTTATTTCTTTTGTTATTATATTAAAAGCCATGTTTTTTGTTTTTACCTCAATATTATGAGTTTAACATTATAGAAAGGATTTTGTTGGATTTGTCTTGTTGATTCCTTAATCGTCATCCGTTCAATTTTCGTTATCGTTTAGAGCAATCAGAAATGACGATTAGTTTTGAAATAACGGGTATCCAAGGAGGAGAAATAAAAGTAGGCAGTCATGAAAACTGCCTACCAAAATACTATTTTCTAATGCCGAGTTCAGCAATGATAGCACGATAACGAGAGATTTCTGTTTTGATTAAATAATCTAACAAAGCTCTACGCTTACCTACTAATTTCAAGAGTCCCAAACGTGTAGAGTGGTCTTTCTTGTTTTTCTTTAAATGTTCTGTCAAATGAGAGATTCTGAACGTGAATAACGCTATTTGCGACTCAGCAGAACCAGTATCAATTTTTGACTTCTCATGTCCACGAGATTCGAAAATCCCTTGTTTTACTTCTGAAGTTAAATACATCTTCAACCAGTTTAAATTGTTAATAAATATGAAAACGTGCAAAATTAGCGTTTTTAATCGGCATTGACAAGTTTAAATCCTATTTTATTGAATAGCCACTCGACTAATTTTGAAGACTTGAATTTTTCCTTTAAACGATTAAAAATGATTATATAATTATCTGCCTCAAAAAGTCTGGAATCGTTTTGGGCTTTTTTGAGGAAATATAATCCAATCAGAAATAGCACCACATTGGAAATCCAAGCACCCACCTGAACAATCAGTCGACTCTCTTTTGCTGCCTTCTCGCCTTGCTGTGTCATTACGTACATGAGGATAAAAAAGACGATTGCCACCACCACAGGTAAGCCAAATCCCCCTTTTTTGATAATTCCCCCCAAAGGCGCTCCAATTAAAAACATTACAAATACGGCAATAGCATTGGTAAATTTACGATGCCATTCCAAATCTGTTTTGTCATAATCTTCCTCTTTGGCAATCAATGCAGTATTATTATTGTCAACAGAAGATGCCACCGTACTGGCTTGTGAAAGGGCAAAATCAACGCCTTGAGTATCGTAATGAATAAGTTTGGTTCTTTGGTTAATCAACGAATCAATCCATAATGTATTTTTTTGCTTAATTAAATTTTGACCCACCTTTGAATCTTTGCCAATAAACTTGTTTTCGTATAAAAAATAATTGGGAATTGTCTGAACGAAACTTTCTCGAATCTGTTTGTAAGACTTTTTCATCGAGTCAGAATCGTAACCTAATTGCCTGATTCCCCGCATCATTTGATGGTGAGCAAATTGGTCTTCTTCGGTTTTGTGCATATCAAAAGCTGATAAACTCATTACTACTTTATTTTGTCTAAAACCATTTGTTGTCAAATCAGTTTGGTTGGAATTGCTTGTCTTGTCAGCATCTTCCATATAATCATGGCCATTAAATAATTCAAAAACAAGGTACTGTTTGTTCATGATGGTGTACATCAAGGCAGAGTCTGCAATGGTAACGTGGCGGTCGCCGTCATTTTTGGTATGGTCGAAGATGACAATGTTTTTTAAGGTTTTATTATCAGGATATTTCTTTGAAATTTTAATACTGTAACCTGGCAAATCATTGTAAAAAATGCCTTCTTTAATGTTCAGCGTGGTTTTGGTGGTTTTTATATCATACAATAGACTATAGCCTTTGAGGTTTGCCCAAGGAAGAGCCACATTATTAAACCAAAAAGTAAAAACCGTAATAATTATGGCAACCACACACATAGGCAACATGGCTCTGGTGATAGAAATACCTGCACTTTTGAGAGCCGTTAGCTCAAAATATTCCCCCAAATTTCCGTAAGTCATCAACGACGACAACAACATGGCTAATGGTAGTGCTATGGGAACAGTGATGAGGCTAAAATAAAAAAACAGTTTTAGGTATAATTCAATACCCAAATCTTTTCCAAAAAGGTCAGCGAAATACGTAATGATTAATCGCATCAAGAAAATAAATATTACTACTGCCAAAGTGGTAATGAATGGTTTCCAAAAGGATAAGAGAATTAGTTTATCAATTTTTTTAATCATTTTAAAGTCCTAAGTATCCAGTATTAGGTATTAAATCGTTAGAAAATAAAAAATGCTCGTGAATCGGTGGGAGACACGAGCATTGTTCGTCCTTTATATAGAACGTAAAATTACAAATAATGATTTGTTGTGAATCAGGTTTAAGAAAATTTAAGAATTCCTAATCCTGAAAAAGTTGATTAAAAGGATTGAATTTATGTTTTATAGGGAATCGTAAATCGAAAATCCGAAATCGAATTTTTTTTTTAGTTACCTACAATTTCCTTCAACTTAAAAATTAAATCTTCCCACAATTCTGTTAATTCATCGTCATCCGTATTGCTTGAATAATCAATAACTTTCAAATACGTTGAACCCGTCAAATCACTAACATCCAATTTGAATTCGAGATAATTATGGTCTTTTTCTTCTTGATTGGCAGGTAGAAAGTCAAATTTGGCTGATTTTTGTAATCTCAATTGCGATAATTTAGCAACATGGCTTTCACCATCCCACATAAAATCAAAGGTTGTGCTATCCTTTAAAATCACTTTTTCAGCGAACCACTGTTGCAAGCCCGATGCTGAACTAAAATAAGGGAATAAGACCTTTGGAGAGGCTCTTAATTCAAACTCTGCTGTAAATTTATGTTTGCTCATTTCCAACCACATTTAGGATATGACATTTTCATTCGAAAAAATCATACGGTAACATATTTCTGAATTACTATATTGGCAAAGTTATCATTGTTAAACTTATTAGCAAGTTTTTTTTAAAATTTTATCAAAAAAAGACTTTACTAAAACGCTTTCATCCTGATTTTCAGGACTTTAATACTTGGAATAATTTAATTTAAAGTTGAGCGGAATATTCATCAATTATAGGACTTAAAAGACTGACTATCAGATATTAAGCAATTATTTTCAAATAAAATGCTAAAATGACTTGTCTTGAAATATTAAAATTCTTAATTTTGCACCACATTAATACTGCGGGATAGCTCAGATGGTTAGAGCGTAGGATTCATAACCCTAAGGTCGGCAGTTCGATCCTGCTTCCCGCAACTAAAAAAAGCGTCATTGAGATTTTCTCTTTGACGCTTTTTTGTTGAAAAGACTTCCCGAAAATAAAATGAACTTTCGGGAAGTGAAATGTTTGATGATGTTATAAATGTTATCTCAAATCCAACCGAACCACATTTTCTACGTGATGCGTCTGTGGGAACATATCTACGGGTTGAACGGCGGTAACGGCATATTTTTCATCTAAAAGTGCCAAATCTCTTGCCTGTGTGGCAGGGTTGCAACTTACATATACAATGCGTTTGGGGGCGGCTTCAAGTAAAGTACGCACTACGGGTTCGTCCATACCGGCACGAGGTGGGTCAGTGATAACAGTGTCTGGTCGTCCGTGTTGGCTTACAAAATCATAACTCAATAATTTACGCATATCACCTGCATAAAACTCCGTGTTAGTGATATTATTAATTTGTGAATTGACTTTGGCATCTTCAATTGCCATTTCTACATATTCCAAACCAATAACCTTTTTGGCTTGTTTTGCTACGAAATTGGCGATTGTTCCCGTGCCAGTGTAAAGGTCATAGACCAATTCATCCCCATGTAAATCAGCATAATCACGGGTAATTTTATACAACTCAAAAGCCTGTTTTGAATTGGTTTGGAAGAAAGATTTTGGACCAACTCTGAAACGCAATGGTACTCCATCTAAACCTTCCATCTCCTCCTCAATATAAGGAACTCCTCTAAAATTGACGATTTCTAAATCGAAGAATGTATCGTTTCCTTTAGTATTAATGACGTAATTTAAAGATGTAATTTCGGGGAATTTTTCGGCTACAAAATTCATAACCAAGTCAATATCTTCGGGTTGGCAATAGGCAAATTGGACAATTACCATCAAATCGCCGGTATTGGCTGTACGAATAATCAAATTACGCATAGCACCTTTTTCCTGCCGAACTTGCTCGTAATATTCAAGATTATGTTGCAGGGTAAAATCTCTGACGGCTAATCGAATGGCATTTGAAGGGTCTGGTTGAAGATAACAATGGTCAATGTCTAAAATTTTATCGTACCGTTTTGGCACGTGAAAACCCAGAGCCGAACGAGTAAATTCTTGCCCAGAATCAATTTGCTCTTGGGTTAACCAACGATTTTGCGAGAAGGTATATTCTAATTTATTCCGATAATAAAACTGTTCAGAAGAAGGAAAGATTGGTTTTATTACTGGCAATTTTACCTTGGCAATTCGCTCCAAAGCATCAACAACTTGACGGGTTTTGAAGTCCAGTTGTACTTGATAATCAATGTGTTGCCATTTACAACCCCCACAAACGCCAAAGTGTGAACAAGTGATTTTGGTTCTGAATTTAGATTCTGGACGAATATTGAACGCTACGGCTTCCATGTAGCTACTTTTTGATTTCATCACTCGCAAATCAGCATAATCCCCTGGAGCAACTGGTCCTTCAATAAAGATAACTTTGTCATTAATACGACTTAAACATTTTGCATCCGAGGCAAAATCTTCTACTAAAACATTTTCAAAAATGATATTCTCCTTATTTTTCTTTCTCATTAGAAATTTGCTTTCCGCATGACAAACTCAATAATATTGGTTGTCTTTTTATGTATTTGTTAATTAAAATACAAAATTAGGAAAACTATGTTTGAGTTGGCTATGAACTTGTTTAAATTTTAATGGATTTTAAGTTCAACCCCAAAAGCCCAAACCAAGAAGTTTGGCAATATCTTTGACCAAGTTTTTTGATTATGCTCACCGTCCTTAACTTCCTCATAAACAATATCTTGCGGTTTTTTATAACCTTTTTTCTCTAACTCTTTTATCAAATCTAAGGTATCATCAATAGCATCAATGATTCCATTATTATTTCTGTCTGAAGTTTCATCGTTTGTCCCTGCTTCAAACCAAAATTTCATGCCTTTTTTGTAAGTCCCTGCCCTTACAATATTGTGAATAATGCGGTCATTCTCATCGGTATAACCCTCTTCTTCTGATTTTTGTCGCCACCAAAACGAACCTGAAAAAACGCCAATTTTTGAAAAAATATGCGGATTATTCCAACCAATATCCATTGCCGAAAGTCCCCCTAATGACAATCCAGCCATGACATTACCTTTGTTTTGGGTTGGATATTTTTTATTCAAATAGGGTACAAGTTCATTGATAATAAAATCATTGTGTTGTTTGGCTTTTGCTCCCCTTTGCTTATAATCTGCTTGGCTGGCTGTTCCATATTCCTGTAGTCGGGCTTCGTTGGCATGGATGCCTACACACAAAAATGGAATGACTTTATTTGAATCTAACAATGCCTTGATGTGCAATTTGATGTTGAGGTCAGCAAAATCTTGTCCATCATTAAAAAATAGAATTGGTAATTTTTTATTTTTTATTTTTGGATAAATCAAAGTTAAATCAACTTGCCGTTGTAGGTATTTGGAAGTGATTTTATCTTCGATTTGAAGCAGTATAGTATCATTTTGCATGGATTTTAGGGGGTTAGTTTGAGCTTTTAGATTTAGGATTATTCCATAAAATATGATGAAGTAGCCGATTTTTTGCATAAAAAAATATAGTTAAATTAGTTTTGAAATCAGAAAACAATTTCTATTTTTAGGGTAAAACAAACTTACAAACAAATTAGTAAGCCAAAACCATTTTAATAGAAAATTATGCAAGAACGCTATGTAAAATACTATTCCCATCATTTGGGTGCGGATAATGAAATGCTTATTTATGGCAATTGGGGCTATCCAGTTATTATTTTCCCTACCACAATGGGGAGATATTTTGAAGCAAAGGATTTCAAATTGATTGATTCGGCAAGGGGGCATATTGATAGCGGAAAGGTCAAAATATACTGTCCTGATAGTATTGATAAATATTCGTGGTATGGCAAACATCTTCATCCTTCTGAGAGAATTCAAAACCACATTTTATATGACCAATACCTCAATGAAGAACTAATTCCTGCTATTATGAGCGAATGTAAAGTATCAAAAGTGGCGGTGGCGGGTTGTAGTTTTGGAGGATTTCATGCGGCAAATTTTGCCTTTAGACATCCCGATAAAGTTTCACATTTATTTACGATGGGTGCTGCGTTTGACATTCGCTCTTTTCTGAATGGTTATTACGACAATAATGTATTTTTCAACAACCCACCCGATTTCCTCCCAAATGCGGATAATCCAGACCTTTGGAATATGGATATTGTGTTAGGAACGTGCAACGCTGATTTCTGTAAACCCGAAAACGAAAGGCTTTCCAAAATTTTAGCCCACAAAAACATCAATCATTGGTTGGATATTCGTTGGCACGGAACGCATGACTGGGATATTTGGCGAGAAATGTTCCCTGAGTATTTGAATAAAATTTAACAAACTAAAAATAAACATGAAAAAAATTGGTATTCTCCACGGAATGGAGTCTTCGTTTCCGGAGGCTTTTGTAGAACGCATCAATCAAATTGCACCAAAAGACATCATAGCCGAACGTATGATTGTCGATAAAGTTTTACAGGGAGAATCGTCTGGATACGATGTCATTATAGACCGTATTTCGCAAGATGTTCCCTTCTATCGAGCTATGCTCAAAAATACGGCTTTGGCAGGTTCAGCGGTGATTAATAATCCTTTTTGGTGGTCGGCAGATGAGAAATTTTTCAATAATGCCCTTGCTTTAAGTGTTGGTGTCCCCGTTCCTAAAACGGTTTTATTGCCCTCAAAGGAACGTCCAAGTGATACCTCAGAAACCTCTTTCAGAAATTTAAAATTTCCTTTGCCTTGGAGCGATATTTTTGAGCACATAGGCTTTCCTGCCTACATGAAGCCGCATTCAGGAGGAGGCTGGAAGAGTGTTTACAAGGTGAGAAATCCTGATGAATTATTTAATGCTTATGATGAAACTGACCAATTAGTAATGCTTTTGCAAGAGGAAATAGTTTTTACCGATTATTTCAGATGTTATTGTATAGGAGGGAAAGATGTAAAAATTATGCCTTACGAACCTCGAAATCAGCCGCATTTGCGGTATGATGCTACTTTACCTTCTGGACCAGAAGCCAAGAAATTATTGACAACGGTGAAAGATTATGTTTTGAGATTGAACAAAGCCTTGGGATATGATTTTAATACGGTAGAATTTGCGGTTAAAGACGGAATCCCCATTGCCATTGATTTTTGTAACCCCGCACCCGATGCAGACGTAAATTCAGTAGGTCAAGAAAATTTTGATTGGGTGGTGGAAGCCACGGCAAAAATGGCAATTGACCGAGCCCAAAAGCATAAACCCAATCGTGATAATCTCACTTGGGGAACGTTTATGTCAAATTCTGTGATGGGAAAAGATAGAAGTTTATTATTGAAAGAAGCGTAATAATTGTGATTTTGGATTTGTGACGGCAGCCGTCACAAATCCAAAATCCAAAATAAAATAACCCATGCCTAAATTCACCCTTGGAATCGAAGAAGAATTTCAGACGATAGACCCCGTAACACGGGAGTTACGCTCGCACATGAGTAAAATTGTGGAGGGCGGACAAATTACTTTGCAAGAAAGAGTAAAAGAAGAAATGCACCAAGCGGTTGTGGAAGTTGGCACAAATATTTGTTATAATATCCAACAAGCACGAGAGGAGGTTACAGAATTACGGAAACATATTATTGAGTTAGCCGACAATCAAAATCTCTTAGTTGCCGCCGCTGGGACGCACCCTTTTTCAGATTGGCAAACCCAGTTAATAACTCCAAATGCACGTTACGATGCCCTGATTGATGAAATGCGGGACGTTGCCAGAGGAAATCTCATCTTCGGATTGCACGTACACGTAGGAATTGAAACTCGACAACAAGGGATTCAAATTCTGAATGCCGTTCGATATTTTTTGCCACATATTTATGCACTTTCCACTAATTCACCATTTTGGTGTGGGCGGAATACAGGCTTTAAATCGTATAGATCAAAGGTTTTTGATAAATTCCCCCGTACAGGAATCCCAGAGTTTTTTGCCTCTGCCAATGAATATGACGAATACATTGCCTTATTAGTAAAGACAAATTGCATTGACAATGGTAAAAAGATTTGGTGGGATATTCGTCTGCATCCCTATTTTGACACCATCGAATTTAGAATTTGCGATATACCCATGCGAATTGACGAAACCATTTGTTTGGCTGCCTTAATGCAGGCATTAGTGGCAAAAATGCACAAATTAATTAATCAAAATTTGATTTTTAGACCATACAGAAAAGTATTAATAAACGAAAATAAATGGCGAGCAGCACGTTATGGTATTCATGGAAAATTGATTGATTTTGGCAAACAAGAAGAAGTGCCATATCGAGATTTATGCGGTGAATTATTAGATTTTGTCGATGATGTGTTGGATGAATTGGGTAGCCGCCATGAAGTAGAATATATTCGCCAAATCCTCGACCATGGAACAGGTGCAGACCGTCAATTAGCCGTTTTTGAGCAAACCAATGGGGATTTAATTAAAGTGGTAGATTATATTGTGGAGGAAACTAAGCAAGGAATTTAATAATTTGAGGGGTGATCTATGAGGTATAGGAGTTTTAACATTTAGTTTTTTAAGCAATTATTTGTAATTTTGTAGGTGTTTTTTTTTATAAAATTGTGATTATTTTACAATTTTATGGAAAAATACGGAAGTCGTCCTTTTAAGGATGACTTCTGTTTTCAAGACCTTTTTCATCTTCAAACTAACGTTGAGAGCTGCTGGCTCAACGCCAAAATCCATGCAAAAACTACTAAAAATAGCCATTTTAGATTTATACAACAATGCGCCCAATGAAGGAATGCGTTGTATTATAAAACTTATCGACGAATTTCGAGAAAGAGAACAAATTGAAGTAGAAACAACGATTTTTAATGTCCGTGCCAACAATGAAGTTCCAGATTTAAGTTACGATATTTATTTTTCATCAGGCGGACCAGGAAGCCCATTAGAATCTGCTGAAGCTTGGGAAACAGCTTATTTCGTATTTATTGATTCTGTCTTTGAACATAACAAATCAGAAGAAGTAAAATATGGGGAAAGTACAAAAAAATATATGTTCTTAATTTGTCATTCTTTCCAATTAGTAGCTCGTCATTTGGGCATTGGAAAAATCACTAAACGAAAAAGCACAGCATTTGGCGTTTTCCCGGTCAATCAAATTGATAAAAATATTAAAGAGCCATTTTTTGAAGGATTGCCAGAACCTTTTTATGTAGTAGATTCTCGTGATTATCAATTAGTTAGCCCAAACTTAAAAAGAATTAAAGCGTTGGGGATTAACGTTTTGAGAATGGAAAAAGAACGTCCACACGTAAATTTAGAACGTGCAATTATGGCAATTCGCTTTTCAGAAGAAGTTTTTGGAACGCAATTCCACCCAGAGGCGGATGGTATCGGGATGTTAAAATATCTCTCGGGAGAAGAAAAAAAGAAAATAGTTATCAAAACGCATGGCTTGGAAAAGTACAATGGCATGATTGATAAATTGGACGACCCTGATAAAATTTTATTGACAGAATCAATCATTATTCCTAAGTTTTTAAAGACGGCTTTTGTTGCACAGGAATCTCAACTACCTCTATTATGCAACCAGATATAAGAAAACAATATAACGCATCATTTAGTCAAGAAAAATATAAAAGTTTCTTAGCTGATTTGGACAAGGCAACTTCTAAACCGATTGAGTTTAGGGTTGCCGAAACACCAGTATTTGTCCCCAAATATCTGAAAGAAAAGTTGATGGAAGCCTGTGAAAGCATTGTAGATGTAATTGTGCAAAACGATTATAAAGCAAAAACAGACAACGCCATTCCATCCAATCAAAACGTTCCTAACGAAAATAACCATACCTCTTTCTTAGCGATAGATTTTGCCGTTTGTCAAGATGAAAATGGTAAATTTATGCCACAACTCATTGAATTACAGGGTTTTCCATCTCTTTTTGCTTTTCAATATTTAGTTTCTCAAAATTTTCAAAAGCATTTCCCGATTCCTGATAATTATGATTTCCTCTTCAATAATCATGATAGAAAATCATATATTGAGGAAATAAAGAAACTCATTGTAGGCAATGAAAATCCTGAAAATGTGATTTTATTGGAAATATATCCCGAAACTCAAAAAACCAGAGTTGATTTTGACGTTACTGAAAGTTTAACGGGCGTGAAGGCTGTTTGCCTGACAAAAATTATAAAAGAAGGTAGGACATTATTTTACATGAATGACGGTATCAAAACACCAATTCATAGAATATATAATCGCTTAATTTTTGATGATTTAACGAATTTTCCAAATCTACAAACAGACTATAAATTAACAGATGATGTGGAAGTAGAATGGATTGGGCATCCGAACTGGTTTTTTAGAATTAGTAAATACACTATGCCTTTTCTAAATAGTCCATACATTCCAGAATGTCGATTTTTGAGTGATTTTAAAGGAAAATATCCTGAAAATTTATCTGAATATGTATTGAAACCCTTATTTTCTTTTGCAGGCAGTGGCGTAAAAATTAATGTTTCAAAGGAAGATTTAACCAGTATTTTAGACCCTGAAAATTACATTTTACAGAAAAAAGTGAAATATGAACCCGTTATAGAAACTACGGATGGCAGCAAAGTGAAATGTGAAATAAGGATGCTTTATGTTTGGCAAAAAGATGAACTAAGACCCGTTTTGTTGACCAATTTAGCAAGACTTTCACGTGGAGAAATGATTGGAGTACGTTTCAATAAGGATTTTGATTGGGTGGGAGGAAGTGTTTGTTTTATGGAAAAATAAGCATTTATTTCACAACTATTATTTTTTCAGTTGCTATTTCATCGCCAAATTTCACTTTTACCACATACTGTCCAGAACGTAATTTATCGGTATTCAAGGCAAATACATTACTTTTTTGAGCCACATAATTTTCCTCATTCATTAAAATTCCAATCATACTATAAATACTAATTGACAAATCCCTAACGCCGTTGAACTGAATGCTAAGAATGGCATTGTTATTTTGGACAATTGGATTTGGAGAAATCTGTAGGCTTTTATTATTAGCGTTCACTGGCTCAATGCCCAGGGCTAATTCAGAATTAATCAAGAGTCTTTGTCTTTTAATACTCAAACTCAATGCCGACCTGACCCGCTTCTTTTGGTCGTTGGTAAAGGTATTCATACAACGGTCTGGCGAATAATCCATGTAGTTTTCTATCATATTTGTTCGCTTTACCCCATTGCAAGTAGAAGTTAAAACTGGACATGATGTTCCATCATTAAGTTTTTCGATTTGGGGCGTATCATCACAGTAATCAGTTCCACAAAATTCATCTCCCGTAGGATGTAATAGTCCTAAATAATGTCCGATTTCATGAGTCGTTGTCCTTCCTAAATTGTAAGTTGTACCAGAGACTGCACAGCAAGTGCCAAAGTATCTGTAATCAATGATTACTCCATCAAAAATATTTTGATTCGTAATATCAAGTGCAGTTGCTCCCAAACCAATTAACTTGCTATCATAAGGAAAGCCTGAAGTGCCAATCGTGCTTTTATCGCCCGCAACTACCCAAATATTAAGATATTTCTCATAATCCCAATGTATTAAATTACCAATTTGAGATTTTTGAGTTTCATCCAAAAGATTCCATGAAACTTTGTCATAAAATGTTCTTGTTATACCCGTACTGGCTATTCCTTTAGGGTCTATGGTAGCCAATACAAATTCAATTTCCATATCAGCCCCTACGGCATTGGTATTGAAGCCTTTTGTTCCCGTTTTACGCCTGTAATCTTCATTCAAAACTACTATTTGAGAATTAATCTGCTCATCCGTAATATTGGCATTATTAGTTCCACCGATGATATTGACAGGATTATTATGAATGACGTGTATTACCACTGGAATTTTCAATATTTTATCTGCAATGCGCAAATTTGCTCCTTCCGATTTCGCAATATCTTGTCGTAACTGATACTCAAATTCCGCTTTTTGACGCAACCAAACTGGATTATTTGCACGAGTTTTTTCATATAGTCCAAAACCACAACGCTCTTGAGCTTGCAAAATTGTTGTGGTCAGTAGTAAACAAAAAGCAAAAAAGTTTTTCATATTTAACAAATATTAAACCAAATTTTTATACAAATTAACGCAGGCAGGATCAAAAAAAAAACTGCCTGCGTTAGACTAAATTCCAATTAAAATAACACCCATACTTTATTTATCAGCTTCAGATTTCTCGTAAGCCATAATAATGTCACGTACCAAACGGTGTCTTAGAACATCTTTACCGTCCAATTCTACAAAGGTAATTCCTTTAATTCCGCCTAAAATTCTAACGGCTTCTGCTAAACCAGATTTTACTTTTGTTGGTAAGTCAATTTGGGTTTTATCGCCTGTAATAATGACCTTCGACATGATTCCCATACGAGTCAAGAACATCTTCATTTGCATAGGAGTAGTGTTTTGAGCTTCGTCCAATAAGATAAAGGCATTGTTCAACGTCCGCCCTCTCATGTATGCCAATGGAGCAATTTCAATGATACGGTTTTCTATATAAAATTTCAACTTTTCGGGTTGAATCATATCGTCCAAGGCATCGTAGATTGGGCGAAGATATGGGTCAATTTTTTCCTTTAAATCACCAGGTAAAAAACCTAAATTTTCTCCCGCTTCCACGGCTGGGCGGGTGATAACGATTTTTTTGACTTCTTTATTCTTCAAAGCCCTAACTGCCAGAGCCACAGCCATATAAGTCTTGCCTGTACCCGCTGGACCAACCGCAAAAACGATGTCATTTTCTGCAATAGCCTCCACCATTTTCTTTTGGTTTGGCGACTTTATTTTAATGACAATCCCCTTCGTTCCGTACAAAAGTACATCACCATCTGGTTCTTTCAAATGCACCTCTGGTTCAGCTTCTGGATGTTTTTCGAGGGTCAAATAGGTACGGACTTGTTCCTTTGAAATTTTGCCATATTGCTGAAAATGC
>JANPGQ010000119.1:0-3493 GCA_031423975.1 Cytophagales bacterium
TTAGCTATTTAGAAGTTGGCTATGGCATATCTGGAATCGGGAAATTATTCGGTTTGGAAGTAGTGGGAAATTTTATCAATGGCACTTACGGTACAACGGTTTTGCGGGTGAAGTTCAATCGGTAGAAAACCTTTTACCGAATAATAAATACGAGGTAAGAAAGTAAAGTTCGGTTTGTATATTGCACAAAAAAATACTCTATTAAATCAATAAATGAAAATACAATGAAAAAAATCAAAATCACCTGTTTAGCTCTGGCTACTTCATTATTTCTTAACGGTTGTGCAAGTATCGTTAGTAAAAGTAGTTGGCCCATTTCAGTAAATTCTACCCCAAATGGAGCTGTTGTTTCGATTTCGGGTGCGGATGGAATTGAAGTTTTTAAAGGAAATACACCTACCGCAGTTGTATTAAAATCTGGCGCTGGGTTCTTCAAAAAGGCATCCTATACGGCTAAATTTATTTTAGATGGTTATGAAACAAAAGTCGTTCCCATCAATTTTTCAATCAATGGTTGGTACTTTGGTAATTTATTACTTGGAGGAATTATTGGAATGTTAATTGTAGATCCCGCAACGGGTGCAATGTACAGAGTTGATAATGAATTTATGTCAGAGGCTTTACAAAAAACGGGTTCAGTTTCGACTACAAAACCAAGTTTGCAAATTTTAGATATTAATTCAATACCAGAAAATTGGAAGGAGCATTTAGAAAAGGTAAAATAATAAATTGACCAAAAAAGCCCTCAAATAACATAATTTGAGGGCTTTTTTTGGTCAATTTAGTTAATTGCAAATGTGATTATGTAGTCCGTTCCAAAAAGTTTTTAGTAATTTTTGATACCCTATTTTCGTATTTTACTTACCAACAGAAATCAAATTGGCGAACAAACGATATGCCCCTGAAACCCCCGCAGGAAGTTGTCTAAAAAAAGCATACCCTGTGAAAACATAATTTCCTTTTCCGTATTTTGTATAAAGCAAACCTCCATCATTTGGTTTTTCGTTGGGGTCGTTTGATGATAGGATTGTCTCATATTTGGCATCCCATTCATTCGGGAAATACAAACCTCTTTCCTGCACCCAGCCTTCAAAATCTTTTGAAGTAATCTTATTGGGAGAATTCAAAATCACGCTCTCAGGCTTCAAAAAGCGTATTTCTGCCTCTTCAACCGTTACTCGGTCTCTCGAAACTTTGAAAGGGAATGGTCCCATACCTCCTTCCACTTTTTGTAAGTTATTATTTACTTGATATTGAACTACCATATTGCCGCCTTTTTCTACATATTCCATCAATTTTTTCTGATAAAATTTCAAACGTTCCTCCGTATTATACGCACGAACGCCCACCACAATGGCATCAAATTTTGATAAATCTTCGCTCAATTCTTTCTCAGTCAGCATCGTTACTGCATATCCAATCTGACGCAATGCTGAGGGTACTTCGTCTCCTGCACCTGCAATATAACCGATGGTTTTTCCTTTTGTTTTGATGTCCAATTTCACCGCTTTTGCTTCTGTCAACGGGAACAAAGTTTGTGGTGGAATATGGTCATACGCCACCGTGAGAATTCCACGGTCAAAAGTTCCGTTGGCAGTTTTGGCAATTGCTTTGATTATTCCTTCCGAATTTTTATCGCTTGGCGTAACTTTAAAAACTACTTTTTGCTCCTGATATTTATTGGCTAAATTAAAATCAATACTCGAAGGGCTTGATTTCCAACCCGTTGGCAATTCTAAAATGACATTTCCAGAAACGCCCGCTTTGGCAGATTTCAACGTAACTTCAACTTCTTTGGCTTGATTATCCGCAAAAACATAAACCTTATCGGCAATATTGGCGGTAACTTCAGGGCGTATTTCAAAAGTGCGATATAATTCACCTCTTACTTCATCAGTATATTTGAAATTTACGGGTACAGTAAACGTAAGTGCTTGATTGTCAATCGTAAAAGTAAATTCTGCCTTCAAGTCCGACGGTTTTTCTGGCAAACCAATTAATTCCTGATTATCAACTCGATACATTCCTTTGCCCATCTTTTTCTCGGCTAACCAATAAGGCTGTGTCAACGCCTGACCTTTCTGAATTTCAACTGGAAAAGTGATTCTTTGTAGCTCATTATTACCCAAATCAACTTTCATGGTTGTATCTTTCGATAAGCCCACCAATTTGATTCTATTCAAAGTCATCGGAAAGTCTGAACGTTTTACGGCGATTGCTACCACATTAGCTTTCTCGCCTGCAGCCGCTGAATATTCGTTTGGATTAGCCTCAAAATATAACCCTGTACAAGCAATAATGAGGTTTTCTAACTCTTTTTTCTTTTGCGTTTTCCAATATTCATCTTCCAAACCATTCACTAAATGAAGGGCTTTTACCAAAGTAGGAACTATGGTTGAAGGGTTATCAGCATTGAAATTTTTAATAGCTTCATTAATCACAGCTTCAACGGCTTGCCCTCCTTTTACTCGATTCCAAGTAATATCCACGCCATCAAAAACATCTTTTTGAGCCTTATCTCCGAATTTATGCACAAAATATTCTGGACGTAAGCCTCTGGCACGGGGAACTCCGAAACCTTGTGATTTATGCTGTGAGCGACTTTCAGCGGCAATTTCAGTATATGATTTTCCTAATAGTGGATTAAATGTTCCGATTTCTACTTGAATAAAATCTCCTTCGGCTGGTTTCTGAGAAACTGCTCCAAAGTTGAAAGTATTCCAAACAACTCGCTTTGCTTGCCAAGGTTTTACATATTTTAATTGTTCTGGATATTTGGTAGGGTCGCCCGAAAGTTTAAATGCCTCTTCTGCCAAAACCGCCGAAGCCGAGTGATTACCATGTCCTGCCCGAGCATCGGGCGGAAAACGACAAATAATTACATCAGGACGAAGGTTGCGGATTCGCCAAACTATGTCGCCCAAAACAGCTTCCTTGCCCCAAATTTGTAAGGTTTCTTCCGTATTTTTTGAAAAACCAAAGTCATTAGCACGGGTAAAATACTGCTCAGGTCCATCAATATTACGAGCCGCCAAAAGCTCTTGAGTACGGATAAGTCCCAATAAATCAGACAGTTCTGAACCCACAAGGTTTTGTCCGCCATCTCCACGAGTTACCGAAAGATAAGCCGTTCTAACTTTACGTTCTTTAGCAAGCCACGATAGCATTACTGTATTTTCATCATCGGGGTGGGCGGCAATGTATAGGGCAGTTCCAACAACATTTAATTTTTTGAGATTCAATAAAATCTCTCCCGTTGGCATGGGTTTAATAGTCTGAGATAAAGCACTTTGGAGGGAAAAATAAAATAAAAATAATAGTGGTAATAGTTGGGGTTTGAGCTTAGACATAATGAATTTTGTTGATGTTTATTTGAAAACGAAATATTCATGCAAATCTAATGATTAATGAGATATAATTTGTCAGAAATAACTTGGTAATACCTGAAATACATCAATAGCGAGGGAATTAATTCCCTCGCTATTGATGTATT
>JANPGQ010000120.1:0-7989 GCA_031423975.1 Cytophagales bacterium
TTCAGAAGATTCCATAATAGTAAAATAAGCCACTTGAAGAACAATGGCAATTAACTGAATGGTTAGTCCTGCACCCATCATATAAGCCATCAATGCTGCAGTTTGCCCATCGCCCATATTATCCATGTCTATATTGCTACTTGCTAATCCTGCAATACCTACAGCACCAAAGATTGAAACAATAATCGTTCGGACTATCCAAATGAGGATTGTATCAATCAAAAAAGCAATAAATCTTTTGCCGCCATCGGCTAATTGTAATGTTTGCATAATGTTTTTTGGTTTTAGGGATAACATTTATTTTTCAAATGCAATAAGTGAAAAATTCTTTCAAAAACAAAATTTAATCTTGGGAAAATCAAAAACCTTTAATTGGTTGAGTGGTTATACTTAAAATTATAATTCAATCTTTACCATTTGCTATGTCAAAAATATCAATCTTTTGGTTTCGTCGAGATTTACGGTTGCACGATAATGCTGCTTTATATCATGCCCTAAAATCAGGAAATCCTGTTTTACCCATCTTCATTTTTGATAAAAATATTTTGGATAAATTAGAAGATAAGAAAGACCGTAGAGTTGAATTTATCCATAATACTTTATCCGAAATTCAAGCTGAATTACATCAATTAGGCTCCACCCTTTTGGTTAAATATGGAACACCCGAAGAAGTTTTTCCTACTCTACTGAATGAATATGAAGTTTCGGGGATTTATACCAACCATGATTATGAACCTTATGCTCACGAGCGTGATGAAGCCGTTCGTGAATATGCCAATAGTGAAGGAGTTGATTTCTACACTTACAAAGACCAAGTAATTTTTGAGAAAGACGAAGTGCTTTCGGGTGCAGGAACGCCCTATACCGTTTTTACGCCATACAGTCGAAAATGGAAAGAGAAGGTCAATGAATTTTACTTAAAATCTTATCCAACCGAAGAACATTTTGGTAATTTTTTGAAAATAGATTCTATTGAAATGCCGAGTTTGGAAGTAATGGGGTTTCGGGCAACAGGTATTGCTTTTCCCAAAAAAGAAGCGAGGGAAAGTATCTTAAAAAATTATGCAGAAAAGAGAGATTTCCCATCAATTGAAGGTACTACAAGGCTCTCTGTTCACCTCCGTTTTGGCACGGTGAGTATCCGAGAATTGGCTCGGAAAGCCCAAAATTTATCCGAAACATGGCTCAATGAGTTGATTTGGCGGGATTTCTACTTTAATATTCTTTATCATTTTCCTCATATTGGCAAAGGTCATGCGTTTAGAAAACAATATGATATGATAGAATGGCGAAATAATGAAGATGAATTTCAAAAATGGTGCGAAGGCAGAACGGGCTATCCAATTGTGGATGCAGGAATGAGAGAATTGAACACAACGGGCTTTATGCACAATCGTGTTAGGATGATTACCGCCAGTTTTATGATAAAACACTTGTTGATTGATTGGCGTTGGGGAGAAGCGTATTTCGCCAAAAAATTGATAGATTTTGATTTTTCAGCCAACAATGGGGGCTGGCAATGGGCGGCAGGAAGTGGCTGTGATGCAGCACCTTATTTCAGAGTTTTTAATCCAACTTTACAAACCCAAAAATTTGATAAAAACTTAGAATACATCAAAAAATGGGTGCCAGAGTTAAATAGTTTCGATTACCCACAACCCATCGTAAATCACGAATTTGCCAGGAAACGGGTTTTGGAAGTTTATCAAAAAGCGTTGAAAAACGATTAAGGGTGAACGGTTCACGGAGAACGTTAAAAAAGGTCAAACACTAATAAAAGTATAAATTTTATTAATGTCTGACCTTTTATATTTTTAATTCCTACGAACCGTTCACCTTTTACCGTTCACCCTGAACCGATTAAAGAGAAAGCGTTGAAAGTACATTATTCATGTTTCTAACCGCTTCGGCAGATTTACTGAATGTTGCTTGTTCTTCTTCGTTCAATTTATAGTCTATTATTTTTTCCCAACCAGTTCTACCCAAAACCACTGGAACACCCATACAAATATCAGATTGACCATATTCACCTTCCAAAAGAACTGAACAAGGAATTACTCTTTTCTCATCACGAATTATTGATTCAACCACTGCCATCGTTGCAGCACCTGGAGCATACCAAGCGGAAGTTCCTAATAAACCAGTTAAAGTTGCACCACCAACCATAGTATCAGCAGCTACTTTTTTCAAAGTATCAGCATCCAAATAATTAGCGACTGGTGTACCATTCCAAGTAGCCAAGCGAGTTAAAGGAATCATTGTTGTATCTCCATGTCCGCCCACAACCGTTGCGTGCAAATCGTTTGGAGAAACGTTCATTGCCAAAGACAAATAGCACTTGAAACGAGCCGAATCCAAAGCACCACCCATACCAATAATACGGTTTTTAGGCAATCCAGAAGCTTTCAAAGCTAAATACGTCATAGTATCCATCGGATTAGAAACAATCACGAAGATGGCATCTGGTGAAAATTTCAAGATATTTTCAACCACACTTTTCACGATGCCTGCGTTCACACCGATAAGTTCTTCACGTGTCATCCCTGGCTTGCGAGGAAGCCCAGAAGTAATCACAACTACATCTGAATTAGCCGTTTTTGAATAGTCGCTGGTAACACCTGTGAAGGTAGTATCCCAACCCAAAATAGCCGCCGTTTGGAACATATCTAAGGCTTTTCCCTCGGCAACACCTTCTTTAATATCAAGGATTACTACTTCGTCAGCTAATTCTTTTCTAACGATATTATCAGCAGTAGTAGCACCTACCGCCCCTGCACCTACAACAGTTATTTTTGACATGGTAAATTTTGAATTTATTTTTTAAGATATTCGTTTTAATTTTGATACAAATTACGGCAATTGTAGATTTATCTTTTCAATAATTTATTAAATTCTGAAAAATTGACTACGAAAAAACGAAATATTTTCATTTTTAAGGCTTTAATACACAGATTTTAAGGATTTTACTAATAATTGGGTAGTTTGTAGAGTTATTGTGTTTTAGCATAAGAAGGTTTTAGGTGGCATAATTGTTTTATAGTTCGCATTAAACTCTTTCAAAAAAATATTATCAAACGAATGAAGAAGGAAGACTTAATTACCAAAGTATTAAAATCAGTATTTTTTAAAACAGCTACCAAAAGAGCAGGGAAATTTGCAGGAAAAGGTTTAGCAATCTTAGAATTATTGCGTGAAGTTTTGACCAAAGCTAAATCCGTAGCAAACGAGAAAAACACCAGCGTTGGAAGTGTATTAGCCGATAAAGTAACTACATTGAGTAGGATGGTAAAGGCTTATATATCAGGGGAATATAGGATAATTCCTTGGGGTAGCATCGTTAAAATCATTGCAGTGTTACTTTATTTTGTTTCACCTATTGATTTAATTCCAGATTTTATTCCTTTTTTGGGATTAACTGATGATTTTGCCTTAACCATGTGGCTTTTTACCTCGTTAGCAGATGATTTTGCCAATTTTGAGGCTTGGGAAAAAACGAAACAAACAACATCCAACATATAAAAAAACTCGTATCTTTACATAAATTTAAACAAATACAGACATGACACTCACATCAATATTTTTATTATTGGGAAATCTCGGAACTGGCGAATTAGTCTTGATTGGGATGGTAGTCCTTTTAATGTTTGGCGGTAAAAAATTGCCAGAACTAATGAAAGGCTTAGGCAAGGGAATGAAGGAATTCAAAGAAGCCCAAAAAGACGTTCAAGACCATATCTCTAAAAGTATGGACGACGAAACAGCCACAACAAAGTAATTTTAAAGAATCTTATTGAAGCATAGTCAGGGTGATAGTATCGTCCTGACTATGCTTTTGTTTTATATGCAAAAATATATTACCCTAAAAGCCATTCAAACTGATTTGTATTCAGGCAAAATCACTTGTCGAGAATTGGTTGAATATTATCTCAAAAATATTGCCGAAAAGAATAGCAAATTAAACGCTTTTCTTTCCGTTTATGATACTGAATCGCTTGAAAAAGCGGATGAAATTGATGCTAAAATTAAAGCTGGAACTGCCAAGAAATTAGCAGGTATGGTTTTGGGAATCAAGGATTTATTGTGTTACAAAGACCACGTTTCGCAAGCAGGAAGTAATATTTTGAACGGTTTTGAATCTCAATTTAATGCTACCGCAGTTCAACGAGTTTTAGATGAAGATGCCATCATTATTGGCAGACAAAACTGTGATGAATTTGGTATGGGTTCAACCAATGAAAATTCAGCTTTTGGCGTGTGTTTGAATGAGGTGGGTGAAAATCGAGTGGCGGGGGGGTCTTCTGGTGGTTCGGCAGTGGCGGTTCAAGCGGATATGTGTTTGGCTTCGTTGGGTACTGATACGGGTGGTTCTGTACGTATGCCAGCAGGATTTTGTGGCTTGGTTGGCTTAAAACCCACTTATTCAAGAGTTTCACGTTGGGGATTAATTGCCTATGCTTCATCATTTGACTGTATCGGACCGATTACAAAATCGGTTGAAGATGCCGCACTTTTATTAGAAATTATTGCAGGAAAAGATGAACAAGACAGTACCGTTTCAAATTTGCCAGTTGAAAATTATTCCTACTTAAAACCAAAGAAAACGCACTACAAAATTGGCTACTTGCGTGAAGCCGTTGAGAGTGAAGGTTTACAGCCCGAAGTAAAAGCGGCAACTTTAGCAAAATTAGAATTTCTGAAATCACAAGGACATGAAGTAGAGGCGGTTGATTTTCCGATGATAAAATATTTTCTTCCTACCTATTATATCCTCACTACGGCAGAAGCCAGTTCCAATTTATCAAGATTTGATGGAATAAAATATGGGCATCGAAGTTCAGAAGCCACAGATTTGATGTCATTGTATAAAAAGACTCGTTTTGAAGGTTTTGGCAAAGAAACACGCAAAAGAATCATGTTGGGAACTTTTGTATTGAGTGCCTCTTATTATGACGCTTATTATACAAAAGCCCAAAAAGTCAGAAGATTAATCAAAGAATTTACGGATAATTTATTGACTGAATATGACTTTTTGGTATGCCCAACCACGCCCACAACTGCCTATAAAGTAGGTGAAAAAACCGCCGACCCCATCCAAATGTACTTAGGAGATTTATTCACTGTTCAGGCAAATGTGGTAGGTTTGCCAGCCATTTCAGTTCCTAATGGTATGGACAACGAAGGTTTGCCAATCAGTTTTCAAATCATGGGGGGGGCATTTCAAGAGGCTGAATTGTTGGCATTTGCTAATCAAGTTTTATAAATTAAGGAAAGCCTTTATTTCAAATGAAGACTTCCTTATGTGATAAATTCTTTCGACATTTATCACAATAAAACTTGCATTTTAAGGTTAAATTTATGTAATTTTGTGATACTGAAAAATTATTAACCACTTAGCCCACAAGTACTTAAATCCTTACTACATGAAATTCGCCACATTGAGCAAGTATTTTCTCGGTTTAATACTTTTGGGAAGCGTTTCTGCTAATGCCCAAGTAACCGCTGGTACAGAACCACAACCTACTCAAGCAGATTCAACTGTCGTTTCCACTCCACAGCCTATTGTTTTGGAACAAACTTGGTTGATTGACCCCGCTCTCGTACAGCCTCGTTTGCAGGCTTTGCAAAAAGAGATTCCTTTAACGTATAACGCTACAACTCACCAGTTTGTAGAATATTTTGCTTTCCGCAAGCCTTCTTTTACGAAGACTATGTTGGAACGTAAAGGCGTTTACTTTCCCTTATATGAAAAATATTTAAAGAAATATGGTTTACCCGATGAATTGAAATATTTGTCTTTAATAGAGTCTGGCTTAAACCCAAAAGTGTTGTCTCGTGCGGGTGCTGGTGGACTGTGGCAATTTATGCCCAAAACTGCTCGTGTCGATTTCGGTTTAAGAATTGATGAATACGTAGATGAACGTTTTGACCCTGAAAAAGCTACCGAAGCCGCTTGTAAATATATGCGTCAATTGCATAATATTTTTGGCGATTGGCATTTGGTACTGGCTGCCTATAATACAGGACCAGGTAATGTACGTAGAGCCATTCGTAGATGTAATGGAGGGCAAACTTTTTGGGCTATTTACGATTGTTTACCTCGTGAAACACGTGGATATGTGCCTCAATACATCGGTATTTTATACATGATGAACCACGCTGATTCACACGATATATTTGGAGAAACCTTTGAAACAGCCATTGCACATGATACTATCCATGTAAATACTTTCATGGATTTGGATAAATTTGCGAGTTTGAGTAATATTAATTTGGAAGATATTCAAAAATTGAATCCACATATTTTAACGCATATTTTGCCAGGTTTTACTCGTAATTTTGCTTTGCGTTTACCGAAAGATAATTTGGCATATTTTAGGTCAAATCGTCAAGCAATTATTGACTCTTCTACTAAAATTCAACCTATTTATGTAGAGCCTTCTCAGCCAAATACGGAAGTTATGGTTGCCAGTTCAAACGAACAGCCCATTATTATAACAACTCCTGTAATGACTGCTGCCACGCTCCGTTCAGAACCTAAAATGGTGGTAGAGCAAGAGATAGTTGAAGATGACATTGAAGATGTTGTTATTAATAAAAAACCAAAGAAACAATATTACGTAGTTCGTAAAAAAGATAACTTAACTGAAATTGCTGATAAATTTAATGTTGAAATTTATGATATTAAGGTTTGGAATCATTTACAGAAATCAACCATTCAGCCTGGACAGAAATTAGTAATCTATAAAGAAATTGCGGTTACAAGTCAAATAAAATATGCTCGTAGTAATGCACGTGAAAAAGAAGCCGCTAAAAAAGGTAAAAATCGTTTTTATAACGTTCAAAATGGCGATACGCTTTGGAATATTTCACAACGCTACGGAGGAATTTCTATTGATAAATTAAAGAAATTGAACGGAATGAAAGGAAATGTAGTGAAGGCTGGAATGAAAATTAGAGTTTCTTAATGGCGACTGAATGAGTTGGTGGCTGAGTGTTAAAAATAAAAGTCCGCATGGCTATTTCGTTATGCGGATTTTTTATGATTTCTAATTTTAAGTTGCTATGGCAGTATTTTTTTTTGGTCTAACTGTAATACGGACAGCCTTGTCCGTAGTCGAACATAAGAATTTTACATTACGGACAAGGCTGTCTGTGTTACAGATTCTCCAAAAAGATATTACAGATGTCTTCATACTTTAGTGGCTATTAATATAAAACAAAAAATATGTACGCATACATTGACGGAAAACTTACTCACAAAGACCCCGCTTATGTCATTATTGATGTAAATGGCGTGGGGTATGAAATCAAAATTTCTTTACAGACTTATGCTACTTTGAAAGATGGCAATGAGCGTTGTCGGCTTTACACGTATTTGAGTATTCGTGAAGATGCCCACACACTTTATGGTTTCAGAGAGCCTGATGAAAAGATGCTTTTCTTGGATTTATTGAGTGTTTCGGGTATTGGGGCAAATACCGCTTTGGTGATGTTGTCGTCTATGTCATCAGGGGAAATTAGAAATGCGTTGATGAATGAAGATGTGAAAACGATTCAAAGTATCAAAGGAATTGGGGCGAAAACTGCCCAAAGAGCGATTATTGAATTGAAGGATAAATTGCGTAAAGAAAATATGTTGGGAATTACGCCCGCTACGATTTTCTCAACGACAACGGGTAAAGTTAAGGGTGAAGCCTTAGCCGCTTTGGTAACACTGGGAATTCCGAAAAATGTAGCAGAAAAGAGTCTTGATGCTATTTTAAAGAAAGAAGGGGACGATGTAACGGTGGAACAATTGATTAAACTGGCGTTACGCTGAGGCAGACAAAACAAAATACAGCCCTTCCTAAAATATTGGCAGGGTTTTAGACGTTTGAGAATTAGCGAAGTATTTAACTATTCAAACAATTTCCTCATTCTTTGACCATTAAGCTATAAACTGTGCGACATAAAAAGTTTTACATAATCTCTGGATTTCTTGTTTTCTCT
>JANPGQ010000121.1:0-2101 GCA_031423975.1 Cytophagales bacterium
AAAAAGTGATGGAGTTGAAATCAAATACTTCCAATAATACCGTTTTTGCAGATAATAAAGGAAATATCGCTTATTGGCACGGCAATTTTGTTCCGATTAGAGATACAAAATTTGATTGGGGAAAAGTAGTGGATGGCACAATATCTGCTACTGAATGGAAAGGTTTGCACGCTGTGGATGAAATCGTGCATAGCTATAATCCCGTGAATGGCTGGTTGCAAAATTGTAATTCTACGCCCTACACAGTGGCAGGAAAAGACAGTCCGAATAAATCCGATTATCGTCCTTACATGGCTCCCGATGGGGAGAATTTTCGAGGATTAAATGCGGTGCGGGTATTGAGTTCAGAGAAAAATTACACCCTTGATAAAGTGATAAAATCGGGCTACGACACTTATTTGACTGCTTTTGAGATACTTGTGCCTGCAATGGTATCATCTTTTGAGAAAAATGTTCAGCCCCAAGATTCTTTATATGCTTTATTGAAAGAGCCGATTTTGACCTTGAAAAATTGGGATTTTAGGACTTCTGAAAGTTCCGTTGCCACCACTTTGGCAATTGAAACGGCTCAGAAAATTGGTTCGCAAATTACCCGTGTGTATGTAGAAGAAGGCGAACTTGACCAAGTAGAAAGCACCCGAAGATATGCGGCGAAAGCTACGTCCAAGGAGCTTTTGTTACCGCTTTTGAAAACGGTTAATGAATTAAAAACCAAATTTGGCAAATGGGAAATGCCTTGGGGCGAAATCAATCGTTTTCAAAGACTTACGGGCGATTTGAACGAAAAATATGACGATGCTCAAGCCAGTATTCCCGTAGGTTTTGCTTCGGCACTTTGGGGCTGTTTGCCTTCGGTAAATAGTCGATATTTTGAAGGCACGAAATTACGGTATGGGGTAGGAGGGAACAGTTTTATTTGTGCGGTAGAATTTGGTGAAAAAATAAAAGCAAAATCCCTTTTGGCAGGCGGAGAAAGTGGTAATAAATCTTCCAAACACTTCACCGACCAAGCCCTCATGTACACGCAAGGGAAGTTTAAGGATGTGCTGTTTTATAAGGAAGATGTTTTGAAGAATGTGGAGCGGAGGTATGCGCCTGGGGAGTGATGATTATCGCAATTACTCAAAAATTCACAACATAATTTTTAGGCACGAGAATCGTTCTCATTAAACAATCTAATCATTAAAGAACGCTGATCTATAGAACATAACAAATCAAAATATATACATTTTACATACAAGATAATCAATAACATGAAACTACAAAACGCAATTCTAACTGTTTTAGTTACGTCCTTTTCATTACTAACTTACGGTCAAAAAACTTACAATAATCTTCCCGTCATTGAGGCAAATAATGCGAAAATTAAATATTATGTGAACAATATCGAAAATAGTAATTGGACCGTTACTCCTAAGATTGCGGACGACGGCCTTGTAATTAAAACTTATCTTTCAAAAAAAGATAAAATTTTTTTCAAATTTAAAACGGATATTGACAGCATAAAATTTGAAATTAATGATAATGAAACTAAACGTTTTTATGTTCATTTAAGCAATCAATATCATGCTTTAACTACTGTAAGGAGAGAGAAGATTTTTATTCCGACATTAAATTTTGCTTCGACCAAAAGCAATCCTAATCTTAAAATCTTATACACAAATGAAAATGAAAAAGGCTATCTTGACTCCTTAAAGTCAAAATATCCTATTGATTTTAAAAATTCAAAAACGCAAATTGACAAAGTTTTAACTATTCTAAATTGGACTCGTACTCGATGGGAACACAGAGGAGATGTAAGTCCAAAGAAAAATGATGCTATATCAATTTTAGATGAAGTAAAAGAAGGTGGAAGATTCCCTTGTTTTGCTTATGGGTATGTATTGGCTTCACAATTAAAGGTGGCAGGCTTCAAATCAAGAGTTATATATCTCAAAACCATGGATATCGCAACTTCCATGCGGGGAGGTGGACACGTTGCTACCGAAGTTTTTATTGATGAATTACAAAAATGGGCTTTTGTTGATGCTCAATTTAACACAATGCCTTTTCTCAATGATGTTCCTTTGAATGCCGTAGAATTACAAAATGCTATTAGAAC
>JANPGQ010000122.1:0-6814 GCA_031423975.1 Cytophagales bacterium
TGAGGAAGAAACTCGCCCCGAAGGAAGTGATGATTTCGTATCGGTTGCCACCTATTATTCTATTTGGGATGCTACCAATATTGACCCCTATGGCATTGATGCCAAGGAATTTGATGATGTGGTTGATGTAGAATTATACAACAAAGAACAAGGACGTTTTTGGTCGTTGCCACATAATGTATCAAAACCAACTTCTCCTTTCGGACCACGTTGGGGACGTTTGCATGCTGGGGTGGACTTAGATTTAGAAACTGGCGACCCTGTATATTCTGCCTTTGATGGTATCGTTCGTGTATCAGGATATAATAGTGGTGGCTACGGAAAATTTATGGTAGTGCGTCATTACAATGGTCTTGAAACGCTGTATGGACACTTATCAGCACAAAATTTCGAAACGGGTACGTATGTAAAGGCGGGCGACCAAATAGGTTTGGGCGGAAGTACGGGTAGAAGCACAGGTTCGCACTTGCACTTCGAGACTCGTTATGAAGGAAATCCATTCAATCCAACCTATATTTATAATTTCAGTGGACCAGGTTCTGAACCTGTTTCAGACCACGTGTTGATTTCGGCAAGGGTTTTTGATACCTACGGATTGGCTTTGGGCAACGAATATGGAGATGCAGGAAATAAAGTGCAAACTCGCAGAACTGCTTGGACAACAGCACATTACGGAGATTCATTGTACTCAATTGCCAACCGTGCGGGAATTTCAGTAGAAAAATTAGCCCGAATGAATGGCATGAGAGCATCTTCAAATTTGAGAGCTGGTAAGCGTTTAAGAATTCAGTAAAACGTAACATACCAATCTTTGCCGTGTTGTACAAAAAATAGTCGTTGTTTTCACAACGACTATTTTTTGTACAAATTTTAATCAAATCAAAATCTTACAAAGAAATCACAAAATTCTCAGTAGGAGTTCTTACTTTTTTGGCGTGAGCCGTTGGATCATTATCTGCATCACGATAGCCCACTGCCAGCACTACAATGCTTTTCAAACCCTTTGCAGATAAACCTAATAATTCATCCAAACCAGCACTATTAAAACCTTCCATTGGGCAAGAATCTACTTCTTCAATAGCTGCAGCAGCTAAACCTGTACCCAAACCAATATATGCCTGACGAGACATCCAGCCAAATGCCGTAGCTTCGTCTAAACCATTTACTGTTCCGCTAACCATTCCTTTATAACCCGCCAAAGCCTCCGCAGGGATTCCTCTTTCTGAGGCAATTAGGTCAAAAAAAGCATCAACTCTTTCCGTTGTTGCTTTATCCCAAACCGCAAAAACTATTAAAGCACTTGCTTCGCCAATTTGTGGTTGATTATAAGCGATTGGTTGAATTTTCTGCAACAATTCTTTGTCTTGAACAACTACTAAATTATAAGGTTGCAAGCCATAAGAAGAAGCCGAAAGACGGATTGCTTCAACGATTGTATCAATTTTTTCTTGTGGAACGATTTTATCAGAAATCATTCTTTTGGTGGCATAGCGCCAGTTTAATTGGTCTATAAAACTCATAATTATTTATTTAATGTTAATACATTTAATGTTACTGTATGAAAACTAAGCGTTTCTTAAATTGGTTCAAAAAAATCTTTATTTTCTTGGAAATAATGAGAATATCGAAAGACTTATTTACATTCGTCAAAAAATATAAATTCGATTTTTTATTCAAATAGAACTAATCGCAGACTTATTAAGTTGCCATTTATTAACCGACTTAATCAATACTTAATATAATGAAATTAGATATACTCGTGATGGCGGCACATCCAGACGATGCCGAATTGGGCTGTTCAGGAACAATTTGTTCGCACATTGCACAAGGAAAAAAAGTAGGAATCGTTGATTTTACACGTGGCGAATTAGGCACACGTGGTACACCCGAAATCCGTTTGGCGGAGTCGGATGAAGCTACCAAAATATTGGGTGTTCATGCCCGAGAGAATTTGGGTTTTAGGGATGGTTTCTTTGTTTTGGATGAAGAACATTTAATGAAATTAATTCGTGTAATCAGGCGGTATCAGCCCGAAATTGTACTGGCAAATGCTATCGAAGACCGTCACCCCGACCATGGAAAAGGGTCAGAATTAGCTGTGGATGCTTGTTTTAAGTCGGGCTTACGCATGATAGAGACTTTTGAAGATGATGGTATACCTCAATCAGCATGGCGACCGAGGAATGTTTATCATTACATCCAAGACCGCTATATAACACCCGATTTTATCGTGGATATTTCTGAATTTTGGGAACAAAAAGAAACTTCAATTCGAGCTTTCAAGAGCCAGTTTTATGACCCAAATTCTACCGAACCAAACTCTTATTTAACATCTCCAGCTTTCTTAAAATTTGTGGAAGCCCGCAATCGTGAAATGGGGCATTCCATTGGAGTAGAATTTGGAGAAGGTTTTACCAGTTATAAAAAAATAGGCGTTAAAGATTTAGGGACATTGATTTAGGAAATTGGTTACTGATAATTGATAATTGCTAACTGCTTGTTATCTTTGCCCCTGCAAAAAACCTTACATCATGGACAAACCGAAGTACAGACGTATTCTTCTTAAATTATCAGGCGAAGCCCTTAGTGCGGGTGGAGAAGTTATTGACCCAGCCATCTTGGAGCGATACGCTCAGGAAATCAGAAAAGTAAAAGATTTAGGCGTAGAAATAGCTATTGTGATTGGTGGAGGCAATATTTTTAGAGGTGCTGCGGCTGCCAAAGTAGGTATCGACCGTGTGCAAGGCGACTATATGGGGATGCTCGCAACTGTCATCAACGGTATGGCTATTCAGGCTTCTTTGGAAAAACACGGAATGTACACTCGCTTACTAACCGCCATCAAAATGGATGCCATTTGTGAGCCTTTTATTCGCCGTAGAGCGATGAGACACTTAGAAAAAGGTCGTATCGTTATCTTTGGAGCAGGTACTGGAAACCCTTATTTTACCACAGATTCAACTGCCGCTTTAAGAGCCGTAGAGATTGAAGCAGAGGTTGTGTTGAAAGGGACAAGAGTAGATGGCGTTTACACTGCCGACCCCGAAAAAGACCCCTTGGCGATTAAATACGATAATTTATCGTTTGCCGAAGCCATTTCAAAAGGTTTAAAAATCATGGATACTACGGCTTTCACACTCTGCCAAGAGAATAAAGTTCCTATTATCGTTTTCGATATGAATAAATCGGATAACCTTTTTAATTTAATAGCATCTGGCGATTCAGTAGGAACGCTTATCAGTTGATTTTCGATTTTCGATTTCGGATTGCGGATTGATTTGAAACGAAATAAAATTGAAATCGAGAGTAACATCCGCAATCCGAAATCCCAAATCTCAAATCAAAAAATGGAGGAAATAGAATTTTATATTGACGCTGCCAAAGAAACGATGGATGGGGCGTTGAAACATTTAGCCATTGAATTATCAAAAATTCGTGCAGGAAAATCATCACCCGCCATGTTGGACGGTATTATGGTTGATTATTACGGAATGAATACACCGCTTTCGGGTGCGGCATCTATCAGTACGCCCGATGCCAGAACGATTTTGGTGAAGCCTTTTGAGAAAAAGATGATTCCAGAATGCGAAAAAGCCATTCGTAATTCAAACATTGGACTTTCACCGATGAATGATGGTGAAAACATCCGTTTAAACATTCCCCCTTTGACAGAGGAAAGACGTAGAGAATTGGTGAAGCGAGTTAAAGGAGAAATTGAAACGGCAAAAATCAACGTTAGAAATGTTCGTCAAGATGCTAATAACAGTATCAAAAAACTGAAAGCCGACGGTGTTTCAGAAGATGCCATCAAAGAAGGCGAAGAGCGTATTCAGAATTTAACAAATAGCTTTATCGTTAAGGTTGAATCAACTTTTGCGGATAAGGAAAGAGATATTATGTCAGTTTAAAATAGTGATAAGTTATGAAAGATGAGTTATGAGTAAAAGTAATATGAAGAAAATATTCATAACTCATCATTCATAACTAAATACCCATTTCCTCTCGCCCATGCTGATAACCTAATAAAATCATGCGTTGGATATCTTCTTTATCAAAATTTTGAATATCGACTTCTAAAGGTCTTTCTGGTCTGATTACCTTCAATTTTATTCTTTTTTGCCCTTCCAAGATCCCATAAGTACCCATTGAACCGTCTAATGGCAAACATTCATTTCTAAATTCTGCCCAATCCAAATCTGCATTGAGACATTCGTTCACAGCAATATCCATCACTCTATCCACCAAAGCCAACAGATTTCCGTAGGGGAAATAGCCCCCATCTATATTGCGGGTGTGGCAGGCGATACACACAATTTCCTCAGCACCGTCAAGAATTGCTTTTTTGACGGGAGCAACATCTCGCAAACCACCGTCCAAAAATGCCATTTTTCGTAATCCGCCAATATTTACCACGGGCATTAAAATCGGGATGGCGGATGATGCCATTATGTAATCCAAAAAATGTTCATAAGTGGGGTCTGCATAAATAATACTACCGTTGATAATATCCACAGCACCCACTTTCAAACCAATCGGGCTGGCGTTTAGGTTTCGGATATTGATATTTTCGTGGAGGATTTCTCGAAGAGGTGTGGGGTCTAATAATCCCTCAAAATTTCTACGAATGGCACTCATACCTAAGTCATAAGTTCCACGTCTAAGTGCCAGACTGTCAGGGGTATTGATGTTATTAATCCAGAAATCAGCAAGGTCAGTAGCGGCTTGTTGATAGTCGATATTTCCATCATTTTCAAGGAATTGCCTGCCAAAATCATTCACCAAAAAAGAAGAATTCATACTTCCCGCTGAGATACCATAAATAGCATCAGGATGAAATCCAGACTCGAAAACCGCTCTCACTACGCCTGCTTGATAAGCACCCTTGACAGACCCACCTGCCAATACTAAAATTTTACTCATTTGTGTTTAGTGATTGGTAATTATTTTTATTTGCTATCAAAGTTAAATATCTCTAAGTAATATTAACCAATTTAGCCCAAATCTATTTATTATTAATGTTTTGGCGGGAACTTCCCAAAAGTTTTTTTATTTTCGGGAAGATTATAATTTTGAAGATAAAACCACAAAAACCAATGTCTGAATTTTTCCTACATTTCCTGTATCAATTTCAATATTTCGATAAAAATAACCTACAAACCACTGATAATGAACAAATTGAAGTGTTAAAAATTGGCAGAATAAATACTGATTCAGGAGCAGATTTTCAAGATGCACGGCTATTGATTGGCGAAGTTGAATGGGCGGGAAGTGTGGAAATTCACGTAAAATCTTCTGATTGGAATTTACACGAACATCAATCGGATGCGGCCTATCAAAACGTAATTCTTCACTTGGTTTGGGAGAACGATAAACCCATTTTCAGAAAAGATGGTACGAAAATCCCAACGCTTGTTTTGCGAGAAAGAACGGATAAAAATCTGTTGAAAAAGTACCAAGCCTTGATGAATGCCAAAACAGAAATGCCCTGTCAGAATCAATTTTCGGAAGTGGAGGATATTCAAAAAATGATGATGCTGGATAAGGTTTTGATGAAAAGATTGCAAGATAAGTCTCTGATAATCAGCGAATCAATGGTAGAAAATAATTCAGATTGGGAAGAAACGGCTTATCAGATTCTGGCAAAAAACTTTGGTTTTAAACTCAATGCTGAACCATTTTTACAATTGGCTAAAAATTTACCGCTGAAAGTTTTACAAAAACATCGAGACAATCTTTTGCAAATTGAAGCCTTGATTTTTGGAGTAGCGGGTTTTCTGAATAACCCCCAAGACGATCCCGAACATTGGGATGAATATCGCTTTTCTCTCCAAAAAGAATTTCAATTTCTCAAAGCTAAATATCAACTCCAAAACCATATTTTAGGACAACACGAATGGAAATATTTACGGCTTCGTCCTGCCAATTTTCCAACGGTTCGCTTGGCTCAATTTGCCAAATTTATTCAAGAAAATGCCAATCTTTTTTCGGTATTAATTCATTTGGAAGATGTAAAGAATTTTGGTAAAATCTTGAAAATCAAACAGTCGGAATATTGGGTAAAGCATTACGTTTTTGGGAAATTATCGGAAGGGAATGTACCAACTTTGGGCGATGCTTCGGTAGAGAATATTGTGATAAATACTGTAGTTCCGCTGTTGGTTTCCTACGCCAATCATAAAGACAATCGGGAGTATTTAGAGAAAGCCATCAGGCTCTTGGAAGAACTATCTGCCGAAGAAAATAAAATTACAAAGCATTGGCAATCAATGGGCTTATCCATAAAATCAGCCTTCGATTCGCAAGCGAGTATTGAATGGTATAATCATTTTTGTTTGGCGAAGAAGTGTTTGAGTTGTAATGTGGGAGTGGATATTTTGCGGAGATAGCTGTCTGAATTTGGATTCGTGGGATTTATGGATTACTGGATTATATTCTACGATATTTTTATTCCCCTATTCCATAAATCTGACGAATTCAAATTCAGACAATAGACAACTGCTCCAAATGATGCCACCCAATCCCAAAATACTCCTTCGTAGCCTTGATTTTTGATAGAATCTCAGTCTATTTTTATGATTGTTTTTAACTTTTATATCTTCGTTCACGGGTGGTATTACAAAAAGATTATTCCTTCCCTAAACAAGCGGTATCCCATGAAGAGCCTGCATCAACGTAAAGCAAATAAATGCTAAATAAATTATTGAACCAAGCCAAATCATTAAACTTGCTTTCGACTCATTTTTAATATTAGTAGAGACGTAGAAACCCAATAATGGAATAATTTGCAGTGAATGAATTCCGAAAAAATGAGCTA
>JANPGQ010000123.1:0-3489 GCA_031423975.1 Cytophagales bacterium
AATCCTTTATTTGATTTTGCAGTTTTGAATTTACAATTGAAATATGTACTAAGAAAACGACAATTGCTCCGATGGCTAATAAAAACAAGAGTGAAGGCGGGTAAAAAACGCCCAAAGCCTGAGAGATTTTTTCTAATCCTTTTCGCCAAAATGAAAATACTAAAAGCACAATAGTACAAGCAAACCACACAATAGAATATTCTTCACGAAGTTTACCTCTGATGATTTGTCGAACAATAAAATACATGAATCCTAATGTCGCTAAGATGCTAATTATTTGGATTTTAAAGGGGACTACGTTTTCCATTTTCCTTTGATTCTGATATAAACGAAAATAATTCCTAAACTTACTTTGAACATATAATAAATTGCTCTATATGAATTAATGGAAGATTCTCCACCTTGTCGCTCACACATTTCTACGGGTATTTCTTTCATTTTTAGCTTTCTCAATCCAAACAAAACGACAGCTTCGGGTTCTGGATATTCATCTGGATAATATTGATTGACAATTTCAAGGGTCTTATGATTGAAAACTCTAAAACCTGATGTACTATCGTGTATGGTTTGCCCAATCAAAATACGGTTCAACCATTTGAAATAATTGATACCAAGTCTTCGGAAAAATGAAGACTGAAAACCTTTTCCCTCTAAAAATCTTGAACCAATTACTACGTCTGATTGATTCAAAAGGGCTTCTTTCAATAATTTAGGTAATTCACTCGCAGGATGTTGTCCGTCTCCGTCCATCTGTACGGCATACTCATATCCATTTCTGAAAGCATATTTATAACCGCTTTGCATTCCTCCACCAATACCCAAATTCACGGGTAAATCTAAATAATGGCAGTTTAATGACTTAACCACTGCAAGGGTATTATCTTTTGAACAATCATTGACTACTAAAATATCAATGGGTAAATCATGTTGTTTTTTAACGGTATTAATATCTTCGACCAGTTTTTTGATGGAAGTTTCTTCGTTAAAACACGGAATGATGATCAATATTTTTGCTCGTAGCTTAATCATTTATTTGATAAATTTGAACGGTAGAATCAGCAATTCTTTTCATACAACGTACTTCTACGGGTTGGGGTTGTCGGTCAAAAATGACATATTTTACATTTAATTTCTTCAATCTTGGTGAACAAGCATCAATTCCAATCGAATAACCATCTTCAAAATTAAGGGCTACAATCGTAGAATCTTTCCCATCAATAAATGAACTATAAACTGTGTGAGCATAACGATTATAGACGGTATCACGCTTATATTTGCCATCAATAACTTTCATCGTTTTTAAATCTGGAACGTATTTTACACCTCCTAAAACGTCCACACCCGTAGTTTGAGCCATATATCCGTAGAATTGGCTTCCCATCACTAACCATCTTTTGCCTGGGTCAGCTTTATCAATATTTTGTATTTGTTGGTGAATATTATGTTCAGTGATGGGTGTTAATCCTTTAGCAATTGGATTAATCATCATGTTGGGAATCAATGAAATACCAATAACTCCCATAAAAACAGTTTCTCTAAATTTGAAAGTTGAGGGAAGCAATAAAACGATATTGGCTAAACCAAAAAGTATTGCTCCAACCACTAATTGTGATGTTTTGAAGAAATGTCCCGAACTACTATCATTGGTTGCAGCCGTAATTCCGATGAAGAAAACGGTAATTACAATCGCAATGATTTTATTAGAAAGTGTTAAATTATCAATTCGCATCTTCTTCAATTGACCCACATAAATAATTGCCAAAATAACATTGGCGATTCCAAAAGGGATTTGAGTTCTTTTAGGGGGACTTATGCTCATTAATGTCAATTTTGCAATGCTTTCAGGGAACCCTACTTTTATCCAAATCAAAATCAATACCACAAAAATGCTTGGTAATAAAAGGAGATAATTGATTTTTTTAGTGGCAACATAATACCAAATTATACTTCCAATAATTACGGGAGCAAAATTTAGGTAATGCGATAATTCACAGATATTTATCCAAACCTGTGGAAAAGTGTCAGAATTGATAAAAATATGATAATACTCAGAAAACATATTGGCACTGAATCCAGCACCCCCGAAGTCCGTTCTTTTTCCAGGATAAGCCGTATTGAGCATCGTTTCAACGGTTGCTTGTGCATCCATATAAAATTTGAACATTACAAAGCCTAATCCTGCCAACGCAATAATTCCTAAACTCAATTTTAGAAATACTCTATCAAAAATTATCTCCTTTTTATAGTTTTGAATGACATACCCAATCAGCAAAAAGATAATAAAATAGGCTAATGGTAATTGATAAGGCGGATATAAAATACTGGCATAATAAACCCCAAACATGATAAAGCAAAAAGTGCTAATTAGTAAGGAAACAGTATTTTTACTGAATATTAGATAAACCCCACAAGTAAAAAGGATGGCTGCAGAAAAAATAGAATCGGGCAATGAAGTTGAATACCACCACTGAGTTCCAGAAGAATAAAGCATCCAAAATGCTCCGAAAACGGAAAGCCAGAAATTATTTGCTGTCAAAAGCATTAACATCAACGTCATCGCAATGAGTATTCCGAAGGTCTTAAAATTCCAAGCCCAAGCGAATGCTTGTTCAGTTGAGAGGAAAAAATATCCCCAGAAATTGGGTCTGAAATAAGTGATAAAATGCTTTATTGGCACAAAGCTCATCAAGGGGGCATTTTCACCTCCAATAGATTCGTTTTTAATAGGAAAACCTTTTTTGACTTGGGATAAAGTAAAGGGAGTTAGAACAGCGTATTCGTCCATTCTGATAACTTTGGGCGTACCTGCAATGATATTTTTGGTAGAAGTAGATCCTTCTGGAATACGGTCATTCCAAGCGGCAACTGAAGAACCGTGTATTTTTAAAAGTGATAAAATCAAGAATATTCCTACACAAAGCCCTAAGAAGATATTGAGTTTTTTATCAAAGCGAATTAGTTCAAAAGGTTGAGGAACATCATTTGAAATAGAAGGTGAATTTTCAACAAAAGTAGATTCTTTTTTGAGTATTTCATTCTGTTGAATGGGCGAACGAGCCGCAGGAGCAATAGCAGATAGCTTTTGGGCTTTGTTTTTTTTCATTTTATGGGCGTTTTAATAAGGAATGTCAGATAACTGATAATCAATAACTGTTCCAAATTTTGCCATAAAATTGAGGTATTCCAAATTAAATCCCTCAAAACTTCAAATAAGCCTTCCCTCCTAAACCTCTCATTTGGCGAGTAATAAAATTGGTACGTCGCTGCACGTAACCCGATGGATTTGAAATTGAAAAACGGTTAGGACTTGGTAATACTGCTGCTATTCGGGCTGCTTCGGTACGGGATAAACTACTTGAAGAATGTCCGTAGTAACGTAGTGAGGCAGCCTCTACGCCAAAGGTCATTTTACCCGTTTCAGCTACGTTGAGATATACTTCCAAAATTCGTTTTTTTCCCCAAATCAGTTCTATTAAAGTGGTAAAATAT
>JANPGQ010000124.1:0-2417 GCA_031423975.1 Cytophagales bacterium
GTGATGCCAAAGAGACTGTTACTTTCTGGAAATCACTATTTAATTTTCTATTTTTCTTGAATGACATTTTCTAAATGTTTTTTGTGAAAATGGTTCTAATTTTTAACTGGAAACTTTGGAACTAAACCTTCATTTTATCAGGGCTTTGGCGAGTATCAAATACTCCAAGAATATTTACTTCCGTTTCAGAAACTATGTAAAGCACTTTATAATTTTCTTCCACTAAAAAATACCGATAAACTCTTTTTGATAATTTTGGATTTTCTTCAATCTGACCCATTTCTGGATTTTTTGATAAATACTTTGAACTATCTAAAATCCTCTTTTTTAATTCTTTTGCAAATTTCAAAGAAGCATTATCGACATAATAATCATAAATATCTCGAAGGTCTTGCATCGCCAATGGTTGCCATATAACTTTCATACTTACCATTTTTCTGCAATCTTTTCAAATTCTTCAACTGTCATACCTTCGCCTCTTTCGGCTTGGGCTGTTGCTTCCAAAACTCGGCTGACATACTCGTCTTCTGTCATTGGTTTTGAAAACTTAGCTTTCAAACTTTGTTTTCGAGCAAAATTGGCAACTTCTTGTACCAATTCATCATCTTTTTCGATGGCTAACCATTCGTGCATTTGCAAACGAATAGCTTGGGTATTTGAAATGAATGTTGTCATAATCTGAAAGATATTTTGAAGGTTAAAATCCTTACTCCAAAGTAATTTCCAAAGCTAAACCTCTCAATTCGTGAATCAATACGTTGAATGATTCTGGGATGCCTGGTTTTGGCATGGCTTCTCCTTTCACGATGGCTTCGTAGGCTTTTGCTCTACCGATTACATCATCAGATTTTACCGTTAAGATTTCTTGTAGGATATTAGCTGCACCAAATGCTTCTAATGCCCAAACTTCCATCTCTCCAAAACGCTGTCCACCGAACTGGGCTTTACCTCCCAATGGTTGCTGAGTGATTAATGAGTACGGTCCGATTGAACGGGCGTGCATCTTATCATCAACTAAGTGACCAAGTTTCAACATATAGATAATACCTACCGTAATGGGTTGGTCGAACATTTCGCCCGTCAAACCATTATATAAATAAGTACGTCCCCAATCTGGTAAACCTGCTTCTTTCAATTCTTTTGCTACTTCGGCTTCTGTTCCACCATCAAAAATTGGCGTTGCGTATTTACGACCAAGTTTTTCACCTGCCCATGCCAATACGGTTTCGTAAATCTGTCCGATGTTCATACGTGAAGGTACACCTAATGGGTTCAACACGATGTCCATTGGAGTTCCGTCTTCCAAGAATGGCATATCTTCATCACGTACAATACGAGCAACAACCCCTTTGTTTCCGTGACGACCCGCCATCTTATCACCTACTTTCAACTTACGTTTTTTGGCAATATATACTTTGGCAAGTTTAACGATACCCGCTGGCAATTCATCACCCACTTCCAAAACAAACTTATCACGCTTATAACGACCTACTACTTCATTACGACGAACGTTGTAGTTTTTCACCATTTGCAACAATAATACGTTTGTATCGGTATCCTCAGTAGCATTTTCCAAAATTAAATCTGCCAATAAGTTGGCTTCTTCTGGAACGCTGTATGAGCTATCATCACGGTAAAGGTTTTTCACTGGGAATAATGCCTCCTCAATGTTACGAGCAGATATTTTTGTTCCTGGCTCAATGATTACCGTTCCGAATTTGTGCTTAATAGAAGCTGATACTTTACCTTCTAATAATTCAATCATCTTACCAATCATTTTGGCACGGATGGCTGTCAAATCTTTTGATAATTGTTTTCCTAAACCAGCAATTTCTTTTTTGGCTTTTTCACGCTCATCCTTGTCTTTCTTTGGACGGCTAAACAATTTTGTATCAATAACCACACCTTTCAATGATGGAGGTGCTTTTTTAGAAGCATCTTTTACATCACCTGCTTTGTCGCCAAAGATGGCACGCAAAAGTTTCTCTTCTGGGGTTGGGTCAGATTCTCCTTTTGGGGTAATTTTACCAATCAAAATATCTCCTTCTTTCACCTCAGAACCTACCCGAATTACACCGTTTTCATCCAAATTTTTCACCGTTTCTTCGGCTACGTTCGGAATCTCTGCGGTCAATTCTTCTTCACCACGTTTTGTATCACGTACTTCCAATTCAAATTCTTCAATGTGAATAGAAGTAAAAATATCATCACGTACTACACGCTCAGAGATTACAATCGCATCTTCAAAGTTATATCCCTGCCAAGGCATGAACGCTACTTTCATGTTACGACCTAATGCTAATTCTCCTGCTTGGGTAGCATATCCTTCGCAAAGTGCTTGTCCTTTCGTAACACGCTGACCTTTTGCTACGATTGGCTTCAAGTTGATAGTAGTATCTTGGTTGGTTCTACGGAAT
>JANPGQ010000125.1:0-1642 GCA_031423975.1 Cytophagales bacterium
CAATTCCATAAAACGAGCAAGTTCATGTACATTATTGCCAATGTATTGTTCACCGACAAAATATTGAGGATATGGAATAAAAAATTGTCTTTTAGTACGAATTTCCTGAGCGGAAGTTTCTGAAATAAAGAAACCCAAAACGAAGAGAATGCAGAGTAACTTTTTCATGATTTTCAAGCGTTAAACCATTGATATACTGAAATTTAGTATTTATTTTTTAAATCTCCAAACTTCATTTGGCGTAATACAACTATCCATTTTTACATCAAATTCATTCAAATCTTCAATTAATTCAATGGAGTCTTCCAAACAAATACCCACTTTCAGGGCATTTGGACTACATTTTTGAAGGAATCTATCATAAAAACCTTTGCCATAACCTACTCGATTTCCTTGTTTGTCGAAAACTAAAAGTGGAATAATTACTAAATCTATTTCTTCGGGTTGAACCTCCCTCCTACTTTCTGGTGAAGGCTCTAAAATTCCCCATTTATTTTTCACTAAATTTTGTTCTTCCAAAATAAAATGTTGCATCTCGAAGCTACCTAAATCACTTCGAGATACAACAATATTTATAAATGGAAATTCTATTTGTAATCTCCTGATTATCAAGAATGTATCTATCTCATTTTGCTTTTTAATCGGTAAAAAAACGTGCAGAAATTTGATAGCGTTTAAGTTTATTTCCTGAAAAAATAAATCACAAATTTGCTGACTTTTCTTAGCAATTTCTTGCGAAAAAAGAGCCTTTCTTTTTGTAAGATAGTATTTCCGAAGAGTTGATTTATCTCTCATTTTTATTGGAAATACGGAAGTCGTCCTTCAAAGGGACGACTTCCGTAAATTTCATTATAAACCATGGTTAAACTTAAAATATTATTCCTCACCACCTCTCACGCCCGAAAGAATGGTCGAACCAAAGAAGATGGCGTTTAAAAATAGCTTATTAGTACCGTACCAAAAGGCTCTGAAATTAGGGTTATCCGTCATCACAATCACCTTGCCCGAACCATACGAAGTAGCCACAATCGAGGGCGTATTTTTCAATAATTTTTTGTTTTTCTCTGTAATATAGCCACTTACCAAAGGCTCATTGGTATAAATCAAGGGGGCATTATAAGGGTCTTTTGTTTTTTCCAAGAAAATGGTATTATCCCTAAAAACGCTCAAAGTTTGGTCTTTATAACCGTAGCACAAAGGGTGCGTTGGGTCAATTTTCACCTGAAAAATAGCTCCTACAATTAATTGAGAGCCTTTGTAGCGTTCTGCAAGTGCATACGGTTTTGCAGTTGCCGTATCGGCAGGAATAGTTTTGATTTTAACGGGTGAAAGCCCTTTTGAAGATGCCCAACTAACGGCATCAGTCATGGCTATCAACACGCCCCCGTTGCGTACCCAAGTTTTAATTTTCTCTTCTTCCAACGAATTATAATCACCACTTGAAAGAATAAGCGTATTGTATTTATCTAAATTTGTGCGGTTGGTTTGTGCTATATCCATCATAGACAATGGTATATTCACTCGTGTGTCTAATAAATGCCAAATTTCACCCGCATCATTCGGATTTACATTCGTACCCGTGAGCATCAACACTTTCGGCTGACGGATGGGCGTAAAATAACAACTTCCCATATCAATTCCA
>JANPGQ010000126.1:0-4660 GCA_031423975.1 Cytophagales bacterium
CGAAACCTTCACTTGGCGTTCCTCAAAAGGCATCACTTTTCCCGTGAGTGTCAGTACATTCTGCACCGTTTCAGAAGTAGCCGAAGCCAAAGATAATTCACTAACGGTATGGCTCGAAAGTTCCAAATTCTTAGGCTCTTCCTTCGTATTTTCTTCCTTCTTAGTACAAGCCACAAAGCCCAAAAAGCAAGCGGAAATAATGATTAATTTTAACGTTTTCATTGTATGTTGGCTTTTGGCTGTCAGCTTTTGGCTATTAGCAAATCGCATTTTAGTTTTTTTTAATTTAGTATATTATTCTAATCCTCTATTCCCCAATTACCCGCTTTCCTACTACAAAATTCAGATATTCAAAAGCCTGAATTCTATCATTTTGGAGGGAATTGATTTGAGTAAATGAGCTTTTATAAGATTCTAAAAAGTCTGTAAATTCGATAAGTGTAAGGTTCCTTTTTTGATAATTTTCAACCACTCCTTGAATCAATTTTTCAAATTTTGGCAAAAAACCTTTATCCATTTTTCGATACAAATCTTCACTCAATTGAGCCTTCGTAAATGCTTGAAAAATCTCATTATCAACTTGATTTGCTGCTTGAGCCAAATACTGCTTATTGCCTTGAATTTGGTATTCGGCAGCCTTAATATTTCCTTGATTCTTATTGAAAAATGGCAAACCCATCGACACCGTTAGAGCATGATAATTATTCACGTAACTACCTGCACGATCATAACTATAACCAACCGTAATATCAGGTTTGGCAAAAGCTTTTTGCAAAGCTAAATTCGCCGATGCCATCCTAATTGAAGTCTCTTGCAACTTACGGTCTGGGCGATTTTCAGAAGCATCAGAAAGCAAATCTGCCAATTTCAACGACTGCACATTTAGTCCATCCAAAGCGTCATCATTAGCAACAGGTTGAATAAATTTGGGAGAAGTATCTGCCAATAATACTTTTATAATAGACTCATTATCAATTATTTGATTCTTAATGTTGGTTTCTTCAGTTTGTAAAGTAATCAAGAAAGATTCAAGACGAATTACTTCTTTTACGGGAATATTTCCTTTATCCACTTGCTCTTGGTAAGCTTTTACCAAACGAGTAATATTTTGAATTTCCTGTGTATAAATCCCCAGTGTTTTTTGTAAATAATGAATTGAATAAAAATTGCTTCTTAACTGAAAAACTAACTCTCGCATCAATTCACGGAACTGATATTCAGACATTTCAGCCCCAATTTTTGCCACTTCAATTTGCTTATTTCGCTTGCCCCCAATCAAAATCAATTGCTGAATCTGAATGGCTCTTTGTCCAAAAGCCCCAATGGTTTCGCTGTTTGCCACATTAGCAGTTGGAATCACGGTTTGCTCTAAATTTATAGTAGGATTTGGCAACAATTGAGCCTGAATAATCTGGGCTTTCGAGGCTTCAATATTAAATTTTTGAGCTAATAAAGAAAAGTTGATTTTAGAGAATTGCTGTTCAGCTTCGGGCAACGTAATCCGTAGCGTATCCATAGCCTGTGTGAAAGCCCAAAAGTGGACACACACCAACCCAATTCCCATCAATAGAGTTTTCATAATTTTATTTTTGCATTATATAAACGTACCTTTCACTCTCAGTTTTATTGCTGAGTATTTTATTATTAATCCAAGAAAATCAAATTAGAAAAATACAGTTGAGGAGATACCTCTTTGTGGAAAAATATGGCAAGAAATGATGAATAACTATCTTTTTTGAAAAATAGTTATTATAAACGAATAGTGAATCAAAAGATTGAGTTGTATTATCGGAAGAAAACAGATTTTGCTGAAACGCTTGAGAATCATCATATTCCAAATCATTTCCAACAATTAACAGTGTAGTACTAAGAACATTTTTAGTAACAGAAAAAAATATTTTAATAGTAGTTCTTTTAGAAAAATCGGTATCACGACAAACATCATTAGCACATAATTTTCCAACATTCATCAACAAAACCATGAATCCTAAAAAGATGAATTTATGTACTAATTGTGTTTTCATTTTTAATTGAGAGTATTGTCATTAAGGTCTTATTGCATATCTGAAACAAAAAATGGTGTGAAGATTAATCTCCACACCATTTTTTTTGAAAGTTCTTTTTTAAGAAAAATTAAAACTTAGAATTATTATATTTTATAATAAATTGAATATTGGCTTTAAAAACAAATCCTTACAAGAATCAAAACTCGTGCAAGGATTTACAATTCCTGTATAACCTTGATTAACAGCATTTTAACTATCAATTATTCATTATCGGGCGGCGAACCGCCAACTATCAATTAAACCTAAGCCAACATTCCCAACAACGAACTCAGCTTATCTTTCATTTCTTTTCTATCCACGATAAAATCCAAAAAACCATGTTCCAACACAAACTCAGCACTTTGAAAACCCTTTGGTAAATCCTTGCCAATCGTTTCACGAATAACCCGTGGCCCCGCAAAACCAATCAAAGCTCCAGGTTCAGAAATATTAAAATCACCCAACATCGCATACGAAGCAGTTACACCACCTGTTGTAGGGTCGGTCAGTAGCGAAATATACGGAATGCCCGCCTCTGCTAACAAAGCCAATTTTGCCGAAGTCTTCGCCATTTGCATCAACGAAAAGCCCGCTTCCATCATCCTTGCTCCACCCGATTTTGAAATCATCAAAAACGGAATTTTATGCTTCAAAGAATACTCAATACCTCTCGAAATCTTCTCACCAACCACAGAACCCATCGAACCACCAATAAACGAAAAGTCCATCGCTGAAATCACAAGATCTTGTCCATCCATCTTGCCTACTGCCGTTCTTACGGCATCTTTCAAACCCGTTTTCCGTTCAGTAGCCTTGATTCTCTCAGGATAACGCTTGGTATCCACAAAATTTAAAGGGTCGCCCGAAGACAACATAGCATCCAGTTCAGTATATTTTGTTTCATCAAAAAGTAGCTCAAAATACTCCTGCGAGCCAATTTTTTCATGATAATTACAGCTCGAACACGTATAAGCCAACAAACGATGCTCACGAGTGTGCATTGCCTTCTTGCAAGACGGACACTGATACCAAAGTCCATCAGGAGCTTCACGTTTGGATTCGGTAGGGGTCAAAATCCCCTTATCTTTTCTACTAAACCAAGACATATTTATAATGTTGAATTATTAAATGATGAACGGGATTAATAACTTGAGTGATAAAAAAAACATTACTAATCTCAACCGTAATTTCAAAAATAGGTTGCAAAGATACATCAAAACATTTTCATACTCAACGAAAAAACAAACCTAAAAATCAAACTACTTGGTACCCAACTTGTTTAACTCTCTACTCTCAAACACTTTGCTGCTTTATGCCTATACTCCTCTGAGTAAGCGTGCGTTTTAAAATTTTTCCTTCTAACTCCTTGTATTTCAAAAATAAACCCCTAATTTTGCAGTCCGATTCAGAGAACTATTATTTCTTTGTTTTATACGGGTTGGCAGAACTCGATAAAATTGAAACATTTTTAGGAATAATTTTTTTCTCCGAATCACCCAGTAAAGGTCAAAACTTTACAATAACAGTGTCAGAACTGATATTAGGTTAATACGTTGAATGCCCAGCTGTTAATTATAGTATTAAGCTACACAAGAATTCTTTCGTATCACAGGCTTTAGTCTGTCCCTGCATCAGCGTATCTTGTCGCTTTCCCCTCACTGTTTTTGTATAAATTTATTTTCGTATAGTTTAGTTTATGCAGAATAAAAATCCGACCTTTGCAATCCGTTTCACGGAGACTGTCGTGATGACAATCGCAACTCGTTCATTTACAATCAATTATTAACGTTTTATCTAAAATAAAATGTCTGGAATTATCGGAAAAAAGATCGGTATGACCAGCCTCTACAACGCTGACGGCACTGCCTTAGCTTGTACGCTGATCGAAGCAGGTCCTTGTGTAGTAACGCAAGTAAAAACAGTAGAAAAAGAAGGTTATAGTGCTATTCAGTTAGGCTATGGCGAGAAAAAAGAGAAGCACACTACGCAACCTCTTTTAGGTCACTTCAAAAAAGCAGGAACCACTCCAAAGAAAAAACTCGTTGAGTTCAAATCTTTTGAAACTGCACTTTCATTAGGAGAAATCGTTAACGCAGACTTATTCGCAGAAGGCGATTTCGTTGATGCCATCGGAACTTCAAAAGGAAAAGGATTCCAAGGTGTTGTTAAACGCCACGGATTTGCAGGGGTAGGTGGACAAACTCACGGACAGCACAACCGTGGTCGTCACCCAGGTTCAATTGGTGCTTGCTCATTCCCATCTCGTGTATTCAAAGGTATTCGCATGGCAGGTCGTACAGGTGGCAATCGTGTAAAAGTTCAAAACTTACAAGTATTGAAAGTTTATGCAGAGAAAAACTTAATCGTAGTGTCAGGTTCAATCCCAGGAGCGAGAAACTCATTTGTTATTCTTGAAAAATAGATTTGAAAATTTGAGGATGTAACTTTTGTCTAAGAGTCAATACATCAAAATTCAATCAGTTTTCAAATTTTCAAAATTACCTAATTTTCAAATTAGAAATAATGGAATTATCAGTTTTAAACATACAAGGCAAAGAAACAGGCAAGAAAGTAACTCTTTCTGACGAAATCTTTGGCATCGAGCCAAATGAACA
>JANPGQ010000127.1:0-4720 GCA_031423975.1 Cytophagales bacterium
CTTTTATTATTCAAATGATAAAATTTCGGGTTGGATTTATAGCGGTGCATTTAAGGAGCAATCAGGTTTTCAACTGCAAAATCTCCAAACAGATTTTGTTTATTCTAATCGCCAGACTTTTCTGAGAAAGTTTTTGTTCAAAACGCCCCAATCTATTCTCCGTGATGAATTGGTTTTGAATTATGCATCTTTTGATGAATTGAGCAAAAATATTGGTAAAGTGCGGGTCAGAACTCGTTTGAAAAATAGTCAATTATCATTTAAAGATATTTTGCTATTAGCTCCAGATTTGGCAAATACACCACCATTTAAGGGCAATGAAAATGAAATTCTAAAATTCAATGGTGATGCTTCAGGAACAGTCAATAATTTAAAAATTGGACAGTTTTCCATGAGTGGTTTTGACCAAGCAAATCTTAAGGTACAAGGGCAAATTACGGGTCTGCCCGATGTTAATAAAATGGCTCTCAATCTGAACGTTACAGCACTTTCTATCACTAAAAAAGATTTATTAAAAATTGCTCCCAGAGGCTCAATTCCCACTAATATTGAGTTACCTAATAAAATTTCTATGGTTGGAAAAATAGCGGGAAAATTAAATAATTTAGCCTTAAATACCAATCTAAAATCAGATTTGGGGGATGCTTCTTTCAAAGGAAAATTAGTTAATATTACCGCCCAAAAAAATCAGCAATATGAGGGCTTAGTAAAGTTCAATAACTTTGAAATGGGCAAGTTTTTGAAGCAAACCGACCAAATTGGTAAAATCACGCTTTCTGCCAATATCAAAGGAATCGGTTTTGACCCCAAAACCGTAAAAGCAACCATAGATGGCACAATTCAACAGGCTGAATTAAAGGGGTATAATTATAAAAATGTTGTTTTGAAAGCTAATATTGCCAATCAAATTGCTGAGCTAAAAGGAAATATTCAAGACCCCAATATTACGCTTGACATTGATACTAAAGCCGATATTTCAAAGGAATTTCCCAGTATAAAAGGCAATGTAAAAATTGGACAACTGAACTTAAAACCTTTGGGATTGTATGCGGATAATATTGGTATCAGAGGCGATATTGATGTGGATATGCAGGACACAAACCCTGATAATCCAAGTGGGAAAATTACGATTAATCAGGGAACATTGTTGCAAGATGGTAAACCCATAAAAATTGAGAATACAACATTAGTTGCCTCTAATAGTGCTGAGGGTAAGAAAATTTCAATTGATGCTCCTTTTTTGAAGGGCAATCTTAACGGTAATTTCAACTATCTGCAACTATCGGATATTTTCATCACCACCATCAATCGCTATTTTGTATTGCCAGATGTTGCCTACAAACCCATTACGCAACCTTTTAATTTATTGATGGATTTTAAGTTTGTCAAGCACCCTCTTTTACAGGCTTTCGTGCCTGGTTTGACCCGCTTGGACACCGCCCGATTTACCGCAAATTTGAATAGCCAAGCTGATACCATTTTTCGAGCCAGTTTAAATTTGCCTTTTGTGGAATATGATACTATCCAAATCGTAAAAACCACGCTTTCAATGTCGGGCAATGCTAATACTTTGACTTATAAAGGTGGGCTTGACGGCGTAGTTTTAAGCAGTTTTAGAGTAAGAAAAACCAGCCTTTTGGGGGACGTTCGCAACAATACTGCATCATTCAAAGCCACCTTCAAAGATTCTGTTGATAAAGACCGCCATGCCGTTGCTGGATTATTACAAAACGTTGAAAATCAGTACCGTATCAGATTCATACGGGGAGGTTTATTGTTAAATTATGCTTCGTGGCAGGTGGATTCTACGGGCTATATTCAGTACGGCAAAGCAGGGTTGTTGATTAATAAATTTAATATTGAACGGGGCGAGCAAAGGCTTGCTATCAACAGCACAACGGCAACGCCCAACGGACCTATTAGCGTGGTAACGGATAGTTTGAATATTGAGAATTTTGTAACGCTTTTTGGTACGGATTCTACTTTGGCAGGTGGCAAAATTGATGGTAAAATATTATTAAGTAACTATATGGCAACGCCTTCATTTACGGGCGATATTGCCATTAAAAGATTTCGATTTCAAAGAACTGACATTGGTGATTTGAAGATAAATGCTTTCAATGAAAGTGCCAATAAAATCACTACAAAACTGAGTCTGTTGAATCAATTTAACGATGTAGAATTGACGGGAAATTATTATCTAAAAACAAAAAATGCACTTGATTTTAACCTTGATATAAAGAAACTAAGTGCTGAAACTGTACAAGCATTTAGTTTTGGGCAATTGCGGAGAGCGAAAGGAAATCTGAATGGCATGGCATCCATCAAAGGTTCAACCACAAGTCCACAATTGGTGGGCAATCTCAATTTTGACAAAGTCGGTTTTGATGTTTCTCAACTGGGCAGTAGATATTTAATTGATGGACAAAAGTTGATTTTTGAAGGACAAACCATTCGTTTAAATCAATTCACGGTAAGTGATACGTTGAACCAACCTTTAAAAGTAAACGGAACGGTAGTTTTAACCAATATTCCAGAAGTTAAATATGACTTAACAATAAATGCTAATAACTTTTTGTTTATCAATTCTACCCGAAAAGATAATGATTTTTTTTACGGAAAAGGGATTGTAGATGTTGATTTGACCTTACAAGGAATCTCTTCCAAAGCAAAAATTGATGGGGATATTAAGGTGCGTGAGAATAGCAATATTTCAGTAATTGTGCCAAATACTGACAGTCAAGCCTCTGAAACAGAAGGCATTGTAGTTTTTGTAAATAATAAAACGCCAACGGGTGAAGTAGCGAAAGTGGATAGCTCGCAAGTAATAAATTTGGCGAATGATTTTGTGTCTGAAATTTCACTGAACGTAGAAGCCGATGATAAATCACAATTCACGATTGTGGTGGATGAAATCAACGGGGACAATTTGGTAGTGAAAGGAAACGCTCGTTTGAATGCAGGTATAAATCCAGCGGGACAGCCCTATATTTTGGGTTCTTACGACCTAACGGAAGGTAGTTACGGAATTACTTTTGAAGTATTAAAACGTCAGTTCACTATTCAAAAAGGCAGTAGCCTGACTTGGACGGGTGACCCTACTAATGCTGATGTGAATATTACTGCAGTTTATAGCACCACCACCGCCCCGCTTGAATTAATGCAAAATGAGGTAACTGATAATAGAGATTTGTACCGTCAGAAGATGAATTTTGAGGTTTTATTGAATATGTCTGGGAAACTTTCTAAACCAGAAGTTATTTTTAACATAAAAGCACAAGATAAAGCAAAACAAGGTATTTTATCCAATGAAGTTTTTACTGCGGTTGATACAAAACTGGATAATTTGAATAAATATGATAGAAACGAAGTCAATAAACAAGTTTTTGCCCTGTTGATTTTAAATCGGTTTTTTGCTCAAAATTCAGCCGATTTCTTTTCAAGTAGTAGCGGAGGAACTAATGCAGAGGCTTTTGCCAGACAAAGTGTAAGTAAAATCTTGTCTGACCAATTGGATAAATTTGCTTCTGATTTAATAAAAGGCGTTGATTTGGATATCAATTTGGCTTCTTCGCAAGGTTTTTTCAACGGTGAAAGTAGCACTCGTACTGACCTAAGTTTGGGTTTATCAAAAGCTTTTTTCAATAATAGAATTGAAGTAAAAGTAGGGCGAAATTTTGAATTAGAAAACACCTCTAAAGTATCCAGAAATCCATCGGAAGTATTTGATAATGTGTCCGTTAACTATAAATTAACCCAAGACGGCAGATATTTATTTAAGGCATTCCGAAAAAACCAGTTCCAGTCCGTTTTAGAGGGATTTATCGTTGAAACAGGCGTTGGTTTTTCTGTAACGATGGAATATGGAAGATTTATGGAAATGTTTCAGAAGAAGAGAAAATAAAAATGAATATTAAAAACTTAAATATTTTCCGTACCGTGGTTGCCCCGTGGTTGGTGTCTCCACCAACCGCCCGTGCGAAAGCAATTTTTAGGTCCGTTTCAACCCGTGGTTTGTGTCTCTACCAACCACACGTGCGCAAGTATACACAAATGTTGCTTTCGCACGTGTGGTTGGTGAGGACACCAACCACGGAGCAGAGAACAACTGCGATAGCCATTTTTTCCTTGATTTTTTTAGCCAGTTGTTCTGTCACGAAGCACTTACCCGCTGGGGAGAGCTTGTATGTGGGTGCGAAAGTAAAAATGGTTCCAGATTCCATCATTCCAAAAGGTGAAGTAAAGAATATTCAAGAAGAATTAGTCACTTTTGTGAAGCCCAAACCTAATACCTCCATTTTTGGATTTCCTTATAGAGTCTGGCTATATTATCTTTTGGGCGAACCCAAAAAGGAAAGTGGCTTGAAATATTCCTTCAGAAAACGCTTTGGCGAACCCCCTATTTTAGCCAGTAAAAGTGTAACGAATGCCAATGTAAAACAAATAGCACTTTTATTAAACAATGAAGGATATTTCCGTTCAACGGTATCGGGTGAATTAGTAGAAAAAAACCGTAAGTCAACGGCTGTTTATACTGCCACTTTACACCAAAGATATTATTTAGATAGTGTTGTATTTTCTCCAAACGATACTACTGCCATTGGTAAAGTTTTCAGGAATGCTCAAAAGAATACAACGCTCAAAAAAGGTGTTCCTTATCGTTTTGAGCTTATTTCTGGCGAGCGTACCCGTATTGATAATATTTTGAAAAGAAGAGGTT
>JANPGQ010000128.1:0-8559 GCA_031423975.1 Cytophagales bacterium
TAATTTTTGGAGAAAAAGAACGCATGACATCAGGGTTTTACCTCGGAACTTTGGTAATTTTGGGGTCTGTATTGATTTATCCCTTGATACGAAAACCCAACGCATGAAAAGAAATTCAATAAAATATAACACATCGACCTACATAATCTTACTTTTAGGCTTAGCTCCCATTTTGTTCTTTGTTTATTACGTTTGGCAATATACCATTAATGTCCCTTTTTTGGACGACAATCTCTACTATACCAAGGCGGTTGTGGATGTCAATAAAAGTCAGTCGCTGTCAGAAGCCTTTTGGATTTTCATGCGCCAACACACCATTACCGAACACAAAACGCCCGTTTCAAGGTTGGTAGCGTGGTTATTGTACAAAATTACGGGAACATTAAACTTCTTTACCTTCGCCCAAATTGGCAATTTAACCTTATTCGGAATCCTTTTTCTGTTTTGGCGTTTCTTCCAAAAGCACGCTTGGAATATCGTTTATTTCTTGCCAATTCCTTTCTTGCTTTTCCAAATGCAAACCTTTGAAAACCAGTTTTGGATGGGTTGTGCTTGGCTTTATTATCCGATTGGGCTTTGGCAAATGGTTACTTTTTACTTCCTCAGCTATCAAAAAACACGATATTTTCTATACGCCATGCTCTCGGCGGTTTTCGTAACGTTCATTTTTAGTAACGGAATGTTCGTATTTTTCCCCGCTACTTTATTGTTAATTTATCAGAAAAGATACAAAGCCTTGGGCATTATGGCGGTGGTTGCTACGGTTTGTTTGGCGGTTTATTTTAGCAATTATAAACCTTCGCCCATTGTTCCACCCGCCTTTTCTATTCCTAATATTCTTACGGGTTTTGTGTTGATGTTGGGTTCGTATATGGACGTACAGGATTTCCATAAAATATCACCCATCACTGCCACAGCCGTTGGATTTATCATCATCGGATTTGTGATTTATGGCGGAATCTGGCTTCTGAGAAGGTATTTTAAACTCCTCCCGAAGGAATCTTCCGAAAAAGAATCAGATATTTTATTCTTGGTGGCTTCCATGATTGCCTTGTGTATGTCGGCGGGGGCGGTTGCTTACTCACGCTATACGGGCGAACATGGTTTCGAAGAAATGTTTGCCAGTCGCTATCGTTTTATGAGCATTTTGTTAATGTGCTTGGCATATTTATTTAGTCTGTTATTAACTAAAGGAACAATCCGTAAAATAGTTTTGTCGACTTTTTTGCCTCTCACCGTCTTTCTTTACGCATATTCTTACTATTTTTGGCACGATTACAACGTCTATTATCGAGAGCGTTTAGTTTCGGCAGCCTTTAATTTCAAATATCATAAAAGTTGGGTTTTGTATCCATTTGATAACGACTGGACAGCTCAAGTGGACGTTGTGAATGAAGAAGCAATCAAAACGGGTGTATATCAATTGCCTATTCTGCCATTTACTCCATTTCAAGAAGCCATTAATAAAGATAGTGTGCAGAATATTAAGAACTTATCTTTTACGTTGGAACAAAAGAAAGACCGTTTTGTCTTGAAAAATGAAACGCTTGATGTGGAAAATCCTTTGGAAATTGAGCAAAATATCGTACTGAAATCCAAGAAAAATACGTATTTGTTACCTTTAAATAGACAAAAAAATAAGAGTAAAAAGGACTTACTTTTCAGAGGAAATCTCTTTTGGAAAGGCTTTGAAACTGATATTCTCAAAAATACTTTCATTCCCGATGAATACACTGTTGGTTTACTAAAAATTCAGGATGGAAAGTATAATATTCAGTATAGTAATTTGAAAATAAAATTGTAGTATTAGTAATAACAACTTCCTAAAAGTATACAGTATTTTAAATATCAATAATCTAAGATTGTAAAGCCACCTACATCCCCCCTGCCGAGCGACGGTCGCCCCCTTCAAAGGGGGATTAGCATTAGTGCAAGTCCCCCGTTGAAGGGGGCAGGGGGATATTGAAGGTGTCAGAACAAACCAACTACTTGATAAAATACCATAAAAACTTTCGGGAGGTTAATACAGCCATATTTAGTGATTAACAGGAAAAACTTATCAAATTCAGCCTTATGGCTACTTTTTGCAATAACCATCGTCCCGATTGGGATTTTGGCATTTTATAATCATCCTTCCGTAGCAGATGATTATTGTTTCGCCTACATGACCCGTGACCACGGTTTTTGGGCAGCCCAAAAATTCTATTATGAAGGTTGGTCGGGACGGTATTTTTCCAACATGATATTTCATGCCACGCCCTTGGCTTACGGAGTTTTTTGGTTTGTGAAGGTGATGCCCATATTCATTTTAGGTTTACTATTTCATGCCATTTATACCTTCATTGGCGAAATTCTGAAACCTTCAAGAGCCAACCAATTATTGCTTTCTGCAACCTTCCTGAGCATTTTTATCATTTTTTCACCAAGTATAGTTGATACCTTTTATTGGTATACTTCCGTTTTTATTTTTCCCACTTCATTTTGTTTTTTTCTATATTTAATCGTCGTAATTTTGAGATTCTATCAGCCTCAATATCAACGAATTAAGTATTGGGTTGCTTTATTGGCAGCCACTTTGGTATTTTTTATTGTAGGTTCAAATGAAGTAATGATGCTATTTACGATTGGGTTTTTAGGAGCAGTTTGGGGATATATTTTATTGTTCCATAAACGTTTTGAAACTCTGTTTTTTGCCTTGATGCTCATAGGATTATATTTTGCTTATTTCTGGGTTGTTCAAGCCAAAGGAAACCAAGTTCGATTGGTTGGGGGAAATGTTTTGGGAGGAGCTATTGCACTTTCACTCAAAAATGCCTTAAAATCTACGGTTTTTGATGGGTTAAAATGGAGCTTAATTCTATCGCCATTTGCTTATTTATATATGAGTTCATTGCCCGACATGGCATCGGTGAAAGCCATATTTAAAGCAAATGTTTGGATGGTAATTTTGGGATTATTTACTCTGATTTTTATGATGTTTTTTGTGATACATTATGGCAATGACATGGGAGTTCCAGACAGAGTAAAGAATGTTATTTTTGAAATATTTTTAGTAGGATATTTTTATGTTATTACTATTGTAAGGTATTCATATCCAGTTAATTATAAAATTAAATTTCTCTTAATTAACTACGGAATAACTACTTTAATGATTGGTTTTCTTATTTTTCAATATGGTCAAAACCTAAAAACCATGTACGCCGATATTCGCTTGGGCATTGCTAAACGCTATGACCAAGAAATGACCCAGCGTTATGAACAAATCAGAACTTCTAAAAGTGATACAGTTTACGTTGCTCCGCTAAAAAATATTCCCAAATCTTTATGTTTTGACGAAATAAAAACTAACGAACAACATCTTTGGAATAAATGCTACGCCACGTATTTTGAGAAGAAAGTAATAATTTTGAAAGAAAAATAATGACTAATAAAGACTTATACATATCCATCATCATTCCATGTTTCAACGAAGAGCAGGTAATTTCACATACCTACGAACGAGTGGATAAAACCATGCGGAGTTTTGAACATCGGGGCTATGAACTGATTTTTATCAATGATGGGAGTCGTGATAAAACGCTTGAATTGTTGCGGGGTTTCGCCAATAATGATGAACACGTAAAAGTATTGAGTTTTTCCAGAAATTTTGGACATCAACCAGCCGTAACGGCGGGTATCAATATTTGTGTGGGCGATGTAGCCATCATCATTGATGCCGACCTCCAAGACCCCCCAGAATTGTTTCCAGAAATGGTTAAAATGCACCTCGAACAAAATGCCAACGTGGTATATGGCATGAGAGGGGAGCGAAAAGGGGAGACTTTTTTCAAAAAATGGTCGGCAAGAAGTTTTTATAAACTTATCAATTTCCTTTCAGATACGCCCCTTCCTGTGGATACCGGCGATTTTAGACTGATTGATAAACACGTTATCGAAGCCTTCAAAAGCCTTCCCGAAAAGAATAAATATATTCGTGGATTGATTAGTTGGATTGGTTTCAAGCAAGTGCCAATTGTGTATGTACGGGAGGAACGCTTTGCGGGTGAGACTAAATATCCACTCTCAAAGATGATTAAATTTGCCTCGACAAGCCTTTTGTATTTCAGTAAAAAACCCTTGAAATTAGCCCTTACGATAGGTTTAATCAGTGTTTTGGTAGGTATTGGTTTAGCAATATGGGTAATCACAGGACTGATTTATCGTCCAAATAGCATCGTACCTGGCTGGGCTTCAACGATTATTGCCCTCATCTTTTTCGGAGGAATTCAACTACTGACGATTGGCGTTTTGGGCGAATATTTGGGAAATATGTTCGAGGAAATCAAGAACCGCCCAGAGTATATTGTGCATGAAAAGATTAACTTTTAAATAGTAGGTTTTAGGGATTGGGAAATTGACCCGTGGCTGGTGTCCTCACCAGTCCACATAGGCGAAAGCAATATGGTAATTTGCTTTCGCCCGTATGTCTGGTGCAGACACCAGCCACGGGGAGGAAGCCGATTGCTGACTGCCGAAGGCTGATAGCCAAAGCAATATGCTAAAAAATATAAAGATAGTAACCCAGATAGGTATAATTCTACCTATCTTTTTTTTCATTCTAATGCTCTTCACGTATGCCGTGAATGTGCCTTGGATGGACGATACAGATGCTTTCCCTGATTTTTTGGGACGTTTTCTCGAAGCGAAAAACTTTGATGAAAGAGTATGGCTATTGTTCAAACCCAATAATGAACACCGCATCGTTTACGCCAAATTGATGAATCTGCTGCATTATGCCCTCACGGGTACGCTCAATATGCGGACGCTTACGATTGTTTCCAATATTACGCTCTTCGGAATGTTGTGGATTTTTTGGCGAGTTATTAAGGAACAAAAACTACCTGTTTACTATTTTCTGCCCGTTCCGTTATTGCTTTTGCACCCTCAATATTACCTCACAAGTATCTGGACAATCACGGGTTTTCAGTATCAACCAGTCGTTTTCTTTGGATTGTTGGGGGTTTATTTACTCTCAAAAAATACGCTTTGGACGTTTTTGGGAGCAGCCTTTGCCGTATTTTTCGATAGTTTTACCATGAGTAATGGTTTGTTCTACTGGATGGTTGGGATGGTAATTTTGGCTTTACAAGGGCGTTACAAAATGTTGGGTGTATGGCTGATTTTTACGATTGCCACGTTCAAATTATACTTCTATAAATTCGATACCCAAGCCAACGACCAAGGCTTTGATTATTTCTTTCATCACCCCCACGAAAGTTTCTTTGGATTCTTTACGCATTTAGGCGGAGGTTTTGATTTTCAGACACTTAGCCCAATTTTAATCCGTTCGATTGCTCCCACCATTGCAGGTTTTATCCTGATTGCTATTGCTATTTGGTGGATATTTTTTAAAGGAACCGCCCTTGATGAAAAGTTTTCTATCGGTAAATATTGGTCAAAATTACAAGCAAAATTTAATGCTGAACCTTCTAATTATATCATCTTAGGTTGCTTTCTTTTTTTGGTAATCAATGCTGTGGTGATTGCTATTCTACGTCCAAGATTTGGCTATTTTGTGATGATTGTGGGGAATTATAAAATTTACCCAGCCACAATGTTGGTAATCGCTTATTTGATGTTATTGACAGGGTGGCTAAAATTTGCTAAATCTCCCAAACCATTCAAATGGATATTGATTGGTAGTGTGTTTTTTTATGCGGTATCTTACCTTAAATTCTTGCCCGAAGTCCACGAACGTAGGAAAGATTTATTGGTACGTGCCTTTAACCAAGAACATGATAAAATTGGTTTTGGACCTTATGTAGGTTCAGATTTTGACCGCTATGTTCAGACTGCACTTGGGCGACTTATACCCAAAGGAATTTATCAATTTCCGACAAATACGGTTTTTAAGGCTTCTGAAAAGGAAATTTTGAGTAATTTTGCTGATAATCAAACGCTTAAAGTGGATATTTCAACCATCAATCATGAAATATTTATTGCAAATTCTGATTTACCCTTTGGTTTTGGGCTAAATGATGGAGCATATTTAATCTTAAAATCAGCTCAAAAAACGTATCTGATTTACGAAAAACGTTCTCTCGGAAATTTCAAAAATAATGGTTTTTCAATCAAAATTCCAGAGAAATATTTACTGCCAGATACTTATCAAATCGGTATATTTTGGGTAAAAGGAAACGAACGAAAAATTTATAAAACCGAGCAAACGGTAATGGTAGATTATTAGGATAGGGGAGAACCTATGTGTTCGCCTTTGCCGTTGAAAAATAACCGATAAACCAGTAAAAATTACAAATTTTGAATAAGCCTCAAATATCCATAGTTGCCCCGCTGTATAACGAAAGCGAAACGTTTCCGCACTTAATCAAACGATTGAATGTGGTGATGGATTCGTCGGAATTAAAGATTGAAATTGTATTAATTGACGATGGAAGTCGTGATAATACGGCAGAATTAATGCAAGCTTTGGCACTTTCAGACGAGCGTTATCATTGCATATTTTTGGCTCGAAATCATGGGCATCAGTTGGCTTTAACCGCTGGTTTGGCGCACGCCAGAGGCACGGAAGGCGTGATGGTAATTGATGGAGATTTACAAGACCCTCCAGAGCTTTTGACGGAGTTTTATCCGTATTTAAAGCAAGGAAATGATGTAGTTTATGCAGTAAGAAAAAAGCGAAAAGAAGGCGTTTTGAAGCGTTCAGCCTATTTTTTGTTTTATAGAATCCTAAAAAGTATTTCCTATATTGACATCCCTCTCGACAGTGGCGATTTCGCTTTAATCAGCAGAAGAGTAGTCAATATTATGAATAAAATGCCCGAAGAAAGTCGCTACCTCCGTGGTATGCGGACGTGGGTGGGGTTTAAGCAAATTGGCGTAGAATATGAGCGTTCGGAACGTCAAGCGGGAGAGTCGAAATACTCGTTTTCAATGTTGTTTAAATTGGCTTATAACGGGATTTTTAATTTTAGTGAATTCCCGATTAAGTTTGTTTCTCGTTTGGGGGTTTTAGCAATTTTAGTTGCTCTAATTTATTTCATCAGTGTAGTCATTAAAAAATTCTTTTTTCAAGAAGTCATCGAAGGTTTTACCTCCCTTTTATTCATCATTATTCTTTTCAGTGGCGTACAATTATTTGCTTTGGGTGTGATTGGGGAATATGTTTTGAGGGTATTTTTTCAGTCGAAAAATAGACCTCTTTTTATTGTGAAAGAAACGATTGTGGATAAGGAGTTTTCGGAGTAATTATTTGATTATCAATTATTTAAAAAATATGCAAGTTTGGAAATTTGGAGGTACTTCAGTCGGGAAGCCCGAAAGAATGCACTCTATCAAAAATTTGATTACCGAAGATGGTAATCGTAAAATTGTTGTATTGTCGGCTCTTTCGGGTACGACCAATGCACTTATCTCCATCGGAGAATCTTTGAAGGCGAATAATGATGCTGAAGCGATTGAGAAAATCAATACCTTATTTGCTCATTATGAAGAGTTTATCAAAGAATTATATTCAACGCCAGAAGGATACGCAGAAGGTAAGGCGATTATTGAGAAGGAGTTTTCTTTCATTCGTTCTTTGGTGAATATCAAACCATTTTCGGTAAAACAAGAGAAAGAAATTGTAGCGGAAGGCGAATTACTTTCTACGCAAATGTTTGAAGCCTATTGCCGTGAAGAAGGCGTAACATCTGCCCTGTTGCCAGCCTTAGATTTTATGTTAATTGATGCCGATAACGAACCAGTATTGAAATTTACGGAAGAAAAATTAGGAGCAATTCTCTCGCAACTGTCTGATAAACAATTGTTTATTACCCAAGGCTTTATTTGTAGAAATCCACGTGGTGAAGTAGATAATTTAAAGCGTGGTGGTTCGGATTATACAGCATCCTTAATTGGTGGAGCAATTGTGGCAGAAGAAGTTCAAATCTGGACGGACATTGACGGAATGCACAACAACGACCCAAGAATCGTTAAAAAAACCTTCCCAATTCGTGAATTAACATTTGAAGAAGCGGCTGAATTAGCGTATTTCGGAGCAAAAATTTTGCACCCAAGTACCATCACACCTGCCAAAATGAAAGGCGTTCCCGTTCGTTTGAAAAATACAATGGAGCCGTCAGCTTTTGGTACATTGATTGCCGATAAAACTTCTGACCGTGAAATTAAAGCAATTGCAGCCAAAGATAATTTGACAGCAATTTATATTCACTCGACCCGAATGTTGAATGCTTATGGTTTTTTAAGAAGAGTTTTTGAGATTTTCGAGAAATACAAAACGCCCGTTGATATGATTACAACTTCGGAAGTTTCCGTTTCTGTAACCATTGATAATGATGAACATTTAGATTCTATCATGGCAGAATTACGCCAATTTGCTGATTTAGAAGACGTTGACAAAGACCAGACGATTGTTTGTATCGTTGGAAACTTCTCGGCAGATAAAGAAGGAATTGCCTTAAAAGTATTAGAAGCAATGAAAAACATTCCAATCAGAATGATTTGCTACGGAGCTTCCGAGCACAACATTACGCTTTTGATTCATGGGAAAAACAAGGCAGC
>JANPGQ010000129.1:0-3847 GCA_031423975.1 Cytophagales bacterium
GCTGTGTTTTAGAGGAAAATACCTATTGGGTACGGCACTATCGGCTTTGTTTATGAGCCTCGAATTATATGCTAACCACGTTCAGGTTACTTATTATTTTGGTTTGTTATTAATTGGATATTTCATCGTTCAAGCCGTTACGCTGATTAAAGAAAAGCAATTTAAACACCTAATATTTGCTTGTTTGGCTTTCGGAATTGGGGCTACTGTCGGCATTGCCAATCATACCATGCGTCTGTGGAATAATGCGGTTTATGCCGAAGAAACCATTCGTGGAAAATCGGAATTAACTTCTAATAAAGAGTCCAAAGGCGGTTTAGACCGTGATTATGCCTTCTCTTATAGTTTTGGTATCGGTGAAAGTGGCACTTTGTTGATTCCAAATTTTTACGGTGGTTCTTCTGGTGGAGATTTGGGTGGAAAGAAATCTGAAACCCTCAAAGCTATGGTTGCAGCGGGTATTCCCGAAGAAAATGCTTTGCCTTTTGTTGAACACAGTCCCGCCTACTGGGGCGACCAACCATTTATGGGCGGTGTTGATTATGCGGGTGCAATCATTTTATTTCTGTTTGTTTTGGGTGCGTTTATTGTTCGTAGTGGCATGAAGTGGTGGCTATTGATTACCGCAATTATTTTTACGATGATGTCGTGGGGAAAAAATTTACCTTCATTCAATTATTTCCTTTTCGATAATTTGCCTATGTTCAATAAATTTAGAGCCATTACCATGATTATGTCTCTAACGCAGTTAGCAATGGTTACTTTAGCCATTTTAGGATTAAAACAAATCAGTGAAGAAAAACCTACCTTTGAAACACTCAAAAAACCTTTGATATACTCTTTAGCTTTGACGGCTGGTGTGTGTTTGATTTTTGCGTTATTGCCTACATTATTTCTATCATTCAAAAGTGTAAATGATGCTACCATGCAAATAACGGGCGATAAAGCTACTGATGCTCAAATAGTTAGAGCCATCGTTTCAGACCGTGAATCTCTTTTACGTTCAGATGCTTTCCGCTCTATGATTTTAATTCTCTTGGCAGCAGGCTTACTTTGGGCTTGGATTACGAATAAAATTAAAGACATTGTTTTCTATCCTGTGCTTACTCTTTTGGTGGTTTTTGATTTGTTTTCAGTGGATAAACGTTATTTCAATAATGATAATTTCGTGTCAAAATCGGAATACGAAGAAACCTTCGCTCCTACCGCACTTGATACTCAAATTTTACAAGATAAATCCTATTATCGTATTCTTGATGGGGCTTCGCAACAAGGGTTTACTAATGATGCAACGGCTTCGTATTATCATAAATCATTGGGCGGTTATCACGGAGCAAAACTTCGCCGTTATCAGGAACTCATTGAAAATCAGTTCTCTAAGAATAATATGGCGGTTTTTAATATGCTGAATACTAAATATTTCACCCAACCAGCTCAACAACAAGGCGGTCAACCAACGGTACAACAAAACCCTGGAGCTTGTGGAAATGTGTGGTTTGTGAAAGAATTTAAGTTGGTACAAAATGCCGACGAAGAGATGAAATCTTTGGATAAATTTGACCCAAAGCAAACGGCTTTTATTGATAAATCGTTTGGCGACCAAGTATCAAATTTAAAAATTGCATTTGATAGCACCACAAACTCAATCAAATTAAAAGAGTATAAACTTAATCTGATGACCTACGAAAGCAATACAAAATCTGACCAATTGGCTATTTTCTCAGAAATTTATTATCGTGGAAATATTGACTGGAAAGCATATATTGATGGCGTTTATAAGCCTCATTTACGGGCAGATTACGTGTTGAGAGGCATAGTTATTCCCGCAGGTAAGCACAAAATAGAGTTCAAATTTGAACCAGAAACCGTTAAAAAAGGTGGGAAAGTTGATTTAATCGCCTCTTTTTTGATGGTAGGGCTTTTGGGCTTGGCTTTGTTTTTTGAAGTGAAGAAGTAGAATAGTTATGAATGATGAGTGATGAACGCTAAGTTGAACGGGTGCGTAATATTTTGAGTTAACAATAGGTTACGTTCAAAATTACAGTTTCAAAATTTAGTAGGATATGTGTTATAGCCTACCGTTCATCACTCATCGTTTATAACTCATAACTAAAAAAATTATGTTCATATATAACATTCCAAAACTGGAAAGAATCATTGATAATTACAAGAAACAGGCTCGTAAATCTGTTGATTATCACGTACAGTTTTGTTTAGACCAAGATAATTTAAAGGATGTCATTGAGGCAGCGGCGAAGGCAGTTGATGATTATGGCAAAATTCATTTTCATCAAAGAAGAGTGGCAAAGGCTGACCTTTTGGCTTTTGCTGAAAAACTGATAAATCTTGAAAATGAATTAGCCAATGCCCCCACTTTCGATGAAATTTATACAATTATAAAAAATACAAGTCAGGCAGGAATCAATGAGGTAACGGTTTTTGATACGGCTTTTAGAATTGGGAGTTATCTAAATTTGTTTCCCGATAAAATCTATTTGACCAGTGGTACACGCATTGGAGCTGAACATTTATTGGGAAAATTAGATGATAAAAACACGCTTTTGCCAACTGATTTTCCAAGTCCATTTCAACGAGAAGACCTCTCCACTGCCGACATTGAAGACATTTTATATGTTTGTAGAAATGAATTAGAATATTGTGTAAAATAATAAACGCCTGATAGATTTAGCTCAAATCTGTCAGGCGTTTATTTTGTGTCTAAACCAATACTTTTTGTTCGAGAATTGCCTCATAAACACCATCCCAAAGGTCAATCCGTTTTTGGAGAGATTGAATGGTGGCTTCTTCGGCTTCTTTCCAAAATTGTTCATTATCGCCACATAAATTTGCTGTCATTTGAAGTGCAAGGTTGCTGTGATGATCACCATCAACTTCAATATGTCTTTCAAGATAGTACTTAAATATTGAAATACTTTCAGGAAGCCCAGCATGAATGTCATTAATAATAGCATGAAACATTCCTGGAATCAAATCTTCTCGACCAAACGTAAAAATGGCAGCTTGAAGATACTCTTTTTGGCTGTTGATAATTTCAAAGGTGAAATCAACAAATTTACGAGCGGGTTCGGGTGTGCCAGCAATCAAAAAGGCAGTTTCAAAATCGCCAGATTGTTGCAAAACAGAGATAAATTTTTCAATTCGAGTGGTATCCGCTCCACATTGTTGCATCGCTTCAAGGTATAACTCAAAATGACTTTTTCTATTTCCGAAAGCATCCACATCAGATTCCTCCCCTACTACTATTTCGTTAATGAGATGTCGGGTATCAGCCGAGCCTTTTGGAAACCACGGTACGCTTGTGCAGGTAAGATTATTCTGTAAGGCTTTCAATAAAGACATAAAATCCCACACTGCAAAAATGTGATATTCCATGAATATCTTCAAGTCGTCGAGGTCATTAATTACCGAGTAAACTTTGTGATTAATAATTTGCTCTCTCAGAGGTTGAATAGCAATATTGATTTTTTCTGAGTGTTGATTCATGATATGAAAATTAGAAATTCTTTTAAAGTATTTACGAAAAACCAGTTACACAAGTTTTACATTTTGTTTATTTATTTTGTTAGACTTTGAGGTAATAAAATTCAAAATGGATTAATTCAGTCTAATATTTTTTTGTGAAATTACCGCTTTAAAATTACCAAATCTATCTTTTTCAATGAGCCACACTTCGTAATCATCAGCAGGAATTTTCTCTTTCCAAATTTCATAAGAAAAATCAAAATTGTAGTAAGATTGACTTATTAGGGCTTTTATAACAGTATTTGGAACAGGAACAAAGGGGAAAATAAATACATTTTTCACAGATTTTAAGCCAAAATAAACG
>JANPGQ010000130.1:0-7496 GCA_031423975.1 Cytophagales bacterium
ATAGGGTCGGAAGGTTGAGTGAAATACTTATGATGAAATAGGTCGGTACGCATATCAACCGCCCATGAATTTTTATGGATGTCAAGTCCAATAAAGAGTTTTTGAGTTTCCATTTTTTTTAGTAATTTAGATTGTCAGACCAAGGTAACTAATCTATTTTACATAGGGGCTTGTGGCAAGTGGGGGCTGACGGAAGTAATTGAACTTTGGGAGTTCTATTGTACATTTGTTTCGTCGGACGGAAACTGCCAAGAATTTGTAAGTAATTGATCATCAGTAATTTATATCGGCAGACGTTCGGGCAGACGAGTTTCAAATCCCCCACATGACCACAAGCCCTATTCGTTGGGTGCAATTAAAAAAACTATCGACAGACAAATAAACCTCTGACTTTTCGTAACTTTGCGACTTAACATTTCGAGATTAAAATGAACAAAAAGCTAATTCGATTTGACTGGGCAGTAAAGAAGTTGCTAAGAAATAAGGCTAATTTCGTTATTTTAGAAGGCTTTTTAAGCGAACTTCTATTTGACGACATTCGTATTGAAAAGATATTAGAAAGTGAGGGTAATCAAGAAACAGAGGACGATAAGTTCAATCGTGTGGACATTTTGACTCAAAACTCTAAAAATGAGTTAATTGTTGTTGAAATTCACAATACATTTGAGATTGACTTTTTCCACAGAATGGCTTATGGTGCTTCAAAAGCATTGACTGAAAATTTATCATTAGGTCAGGCATATTCGGAAATAAAAAAAGCAATTTCTATCAATATCGTTTATTTCGACCTTGGACAAGGACAAGATTATGTTTATAAAGGTAGTACCAACTTTTACGGACTTCATCAAAACGACACTTTAACGCTTTCGGACAAGCAAAAAACTGCATTTTCAAAAGATAAAGTTTCTGATATTTTTCCTGAGTTCTACATTATCAAAGTGAACAAGTTTAACGACATTGCCAAAGACACTTTGGACGAGTGGGTTTATTTCTTGAAAAACAGTGAAGTAAAAGATGAATTTAAGGCAAAAGGACTAAAAGAAGCTGGTGAGGTTTTAGACTATATGCGACTTCCACAGGACGACCAATTTAGTTACAATCGCTATTTAGACTATCTACATTACAAAGCGAGTGAAATAATTTCTTTACAATCTGAGGCAGAAGATAGAGTTAGACTTGACGAAAGAAATATTAGAAATATTACAATCGCAACAAAAAGCATATTGAAGGGATTTGACAATCAAACAATTTCAGACTTAACTGATATGACAGTTGAACAAATTGAAGAAGTACGAACTAACCTGGCGTAAAATTAACTGCACCCAACATGGGTTTGTGGCAAGCGGGGGCTGACGTAAGTTATTGAACATTTGTAATTCTATTGTACATTTGTTTCGTCGGACGGAAACTGCCAAACATTTGTAAGTAACTCAGCATCAGTAATTTATATCGGCAGACGTTCGGGCAGACGAGTTTCAAATCTCCCACCTGACCACAAGCCCTATTCGTTGGCAGATATCAAAAAGCGTTGAATCTTGGATAATAAAAGATTCAACGCTTTTTTGATATTAAATCTTAAAAATGGAATTTAACATTTAATCCTCCAAAGAAATAGGCTTTGCTTGGTCCAGGATTGATGTCAGTGGCTACACCCGTAGCAAAACCATTGCCAGGGTCCGAATCTCCAACACTATTTCCCAAAAACAAGAAAGTATAATTGAGTTGATTAGTCAGGTTGTTTCCTGCCACATAAACATCAAAATCAACTTTCTTTGATTTATATTGATACCCAATTTTGCTGTTCAATTGCGTAAATCCCGTAACGGAATTGGTATTGGCAAAATCTGTAAAAACATCGCCAATCATGGTGTACGTATTGTTTAAATATAAACCTACGTTGCTAACGATATCTAAACCAAGGGCATATTTCTGCGTTGGCAAGCCCACCACTCTTTTTCCTGAATAATCAGTTAAAGGTGCTGATGCTGAAATTTTCGTTTTGAAATCTGAATAGGTAAAATCATAATTTGAGTACGTTAAAAATGGTTGTACTTTTTTCAAAAATGATTTGGCAGTTCCTGCATAAGTATAGGCAACGCTCAATTCAAGCCCTTGATTCTTCTGATTTCCCGTATTGGCGAAATAAGTATAAGTTCCACCTGCAGGGATAATGCCCGATAATTGCGTCAATTTATTAGTAATATCCATCGTGAAAAGCGAAATCTGATAGTCTATTTTCGTTCCCAAAAGCAAGCCTTGTATGCCTAAATCAACCATTTTAGCCTTTTCTGGTAGTAAATCATCATTGGCTTTGTTGATTGTGCTGATGAAAGACGATGAAGCAGTTGGAGCATTATAACCTTCGCTATAACTCAAATTAACAATCTGTTTGCCAAACACCTTTTGCAGTGCAATGTGTGGATTGTACGAAGTAGAGAAGGATTTAGCAAATGATAAATCTTTATTATATCCCGTTACCAATCCAGGTCCTGCCAATAAATCTGAGCGAGTATAATCTATGTTATTTGCACTCAACCCTAAGAATAAAGTCAATTCTAAAGGAGTAATAGTTGTCCTATTAATAGCAAAATAAGAAGCCTGATTGGAAATTGTTTTAAAATATGACCCCTTTGAAACATCTTGTAACTTTAAAGGAGAGGTATCATCCGTACCTAAAAAACGCCAGCTTGTTGCCAATGAACGAGATTGTTGAATTTCTGTTCCAAAAGTTAAATTATTGGTAACGGTTGGAGAGAAATTAGTCGTCCAATCAAACACTGAACGAATCCCGAAACTTGGACTTTCACTATTTCCATCTGCACCTGCCGAAATATTTTTGAGGTCTTGACTGAAATAAAATAAAGAAGTACGATTTCTCAAAGCATTTGAAAATTTGTAATCATTCGTGATGCTAAAACGTGAAGTTAGATACTCATTACGTGCATCCTTCTTTTTATAAGCATCATTTCCTTTATCAATTCCCAAATAATAGTCAGCATAAGGAATTTGCCCCGTTACGTTTTCACGAGAAAAATTATGGCTCAAATAAGCGGTTAGGGTATTTTTCTTGCTTAATTTGAATTCACCGTAAAAATTCAAGAAGTTTTTCAAGCTACTTCCTCTGGGACGATACCCGTCAGATTCTAAATGCCCATAACTCAACTGCATCGAAGAACTATCCGTAACCATATCAATACGAGTATTGGTCTGCAAAAGCCCGAATGAACCTGTTACAAATTTCTCAGTGATTGAGAAACCTTTTTCTTCCGATGGCTTCATATAAAAACGAGCCACACCCCCTACACCACCACCATACAAAGTGGCGGCAGGTCCTTTGATGACCTCCACATTATTCACATTAGAAAAATCAATATCTTCCAAAACCGTTACTCCTTCTGCAGTGGTGATTGGAACGCCATTATAATAGGCTTTTATACCCCAGTTATTAAACTTTTGGTCATTTCCGTACCCACGAATTACGATGCGTTGTCCGCCTAATTGAGTACGTTTGTCCACTTGCACCCCCGCCATTGTACCCAAACTTTGCTCAATAAAGGCAGGGTTATTACGGTTTAAATCTTCTTCGGTCAAAGCCTTCACGCTTTGAGCATGACGCTTGAATTCGCCTCTTTCTTTTTCAGTTTTTTTCTTTTCCTTCACAATAACTTCATCCAGTTCTTTGGTAGTAGTTTGGGCGATAGAAACATTTGAAAAGAAAGCAATTGTTAAAATTATATATAGTTTTTTCATTTAATTTTTGAATCAGTGACAAATCCATTCACAATCAATTATAAACTACTAAAAATAAGTAATTTACAAATAATTAGAAATGTTATTTTACAATGTCTAATGGTTTTAATTTGGACAAAATACAGCCTATAATGCACAACTTTTACGTTGAGACCTACCAAAAGGATTCAACATAACAGCGTGGTTTTTTGACAAGAAATTAGGATTAAACCTCGGGTGGGGGAAAAAGTAATGGGATTTGAACTGATAAATAAATAGATGATAATTCAGCGAACGTTAGTTTTTGAACATTCTCGATTACCAAACCTTTAAAGCAGAGTATTGGCGGAACTGTATATTTTAAGGATAATAAATTTAACAAGGAAACCATATTATTTTTAAGGGGCAGTTCATCTTTTTGGGCTTTTGACATTTGTAAAATCTCCGAGTAAATTTCGGTTTCTTTTTCATCGGAAATACAGTAAATTACATGATTTTTACCCTCTACTTTTGTATTAACAACGTCATACAAAGTACCGTTTAAGTAAAATTCTTTATCAACTTCTTCCCAATCAATTTCTTTAAACTGTTTATCTGAAAAACTTAATGCTGTCAATTTATTGCTCGGTAAATGGTGCAATATTCTTTCTTTAGCTTCTTCCCGAAAAATGTTTTGTTGAATGGTCAAAAAAGCAAAATATCCCCCAATTTTCATTATGAGTAAACTCAGAAAAATGATGGATATGATTTTTTTCATTTTTTAGAAATAGAATGATGTGTGATGATGATTTAATTTTTTCCTAAATTTAATAAAAAATGATCTTAAAAATGAAAAAAATCACAGCAACTTTCAGTTTTTTACTGATTATATTGGTTCAAACAGTTTTTGCACAGCCCCCAATTTATTCGATGCAAAATGCTCATGCCCATAATGACTACTTACACACAAAGCCATTTTCTGAAGCATATTCCTTGAATTATGGGATGATTGAGTCCGATATTTTCATCCAAAATGATGAATTAATGGTAGCCCATGAAAGGAAATCAATTAAATCAGAAAATACTTTATCAGCACTTTATATTAATCCTTTAATAGAAAAAATTAAAGCAAATAAGGGTCATGCTTATGCAGACATGGAAAATTTGAGATTGTTGATTGACATTAAGGAAGAAGGCGAGCAAGTGTTGCGGTTATTAGAAAAACAATTAAAACCATATCGCCATTTTTTTGACTTGAAACACAATCCAGATGCCGTACAAATTATCATTAGTGGCGATATGCCCAAAAGTGAGAATTTTAAGAATTTTGACAATATCTTTTACTTTGATGGTCGCCCCAAAACTAATTATTCTACGAAAAATTTCAAACAAATAGCCTTAGTGAGTACCAGCATTTTGGATTTTGTGAAATGGAATAAAGAAGGAGTCTATACCGAAACCGAAATGCTAAAACTAAAATTTTTTGTAGATTCCGTTCATCATGTTGGTAAAAAGGTAAGGCTTTGGGCTACTCCTAATACATTAACATCCTTCAAAACACTAACCGACTTGGGAGTAGATTATATTGGAAGCGATGATTTAAAATTGTTATCTGAATTCTTAAAAACACAAAATAAGGCATTACCAAAGCAAAATTAGGTGAATATTTTATTTTCTGATTACAACAATTCTCCAATATCTTGATACATTTCATGGAATCGTTTGATAACTTTTTGAATAAAATCTTCATCAATCATTTCCCTTACGGTGGCTTCATTAGCATCCATTTCAGAAATTTTGAAAACTTGTTCTAAATCAGGTGTTTCAAATTTTACAAAAAATTTGGCGTTCCATTTGTACAAAGAAATCTTCAAATCTGGACTCGAACCGCTTAGTTCTCCTATAAAATACATCGATTTTTAGTTTATCAGTTGATAAGTGAATGAGTATATGAGTTAAAAGTTTATGAGAATATACTTATAAACTCATAAACTTTTAATTCATGTACTATGCTTCAGTCTCTTCAATAACGGTGATTTTTTGAATTTTATCGCCTTGACGAATCGCATCAATTACGTCTAAACCTTCAACTACTTTGCCAAAACAAGTGTGTTTACGGTCTAAATGAGCAGTATTGGCACGACTATGACAGATAAAAAATTGTGAACCGCCAGTGTTTGGTCCACGATGAGCCATTGAAAGCACTCCACGGTCATGGTATTGATTTCCACCCGTCAATTCGTCAGGGATTGAATAGCCAGGTCCACCGCCACCTGTTCCAGTTGGGTCGCCACCTTGAATCATAAAATCTGGAATAACTCTATGAAAAGTAATGCCATCATAAAATCCGCTTCTTGATAAATCTAAGAAGTTCTTTACGTGGATTGGAGCATCTTGCTCGAAAAATTCAATAACCATTAGACCTTTGTCGGTCAGCATTTCAGCTTTTGCCATCTCTATAAATATTTATTTTTTTACAAAATTAGCAACAAAAGCGTATTAATGATAGTTCAAATTTTGACTTTGCCAGTTAATATGTCAAAATACATAATAAAATCGCTGGCAAGGCTATAAAATGGATATTGGAAAGTGGCTGGTTTATTTTTCTCGAAAAAGAAATGTCCAACCCAAGCAAAGCCATATCCAACAATCGGCATAAACCATAAAAGGTATAATTTCCCTGAATAAATTCCGTAAAACAGAATTATAAAAAATAAGCTTGTGCCAATAAAATGCAGTAATTTTGAGGTGGAATTGGAATGTTCAGTCAAATAAAAAGGGTAAAATTCTTTCAGACTTTCAAATCTTTTTGGGTTTGCATTTTCCATGTTCTTGTGGTTTTGTGTTCAAATTAAAACTAAATATCGTGAAAATAAATAAACATTTATTGATTATTACCATTTTTTTAGGACTAAGTGCTTGTGGTACAGACAAGAAGGAAGAATCCATTAAGTTTTTCAAAAGAGGAAATGTAAAAATCAAGGAAGGCGAATATCCAGATGCCATTCATTGGTTTGATGAATCGGTAAAACAAGATCCAAAATTTGCCGATGCATATAATAACAGAGGGTTAGCATATCAAAAAATTGAGAAAATTGAAGAAGCCATCAAAGACTTTGATAAAGCCATTGAATTAGATAAAAAATATTGGGAAGCCTATTACAATCGTGCAGAAGCACTTTTTTTGAAGGGTGAATACAATAATGCCATTACTGATTTAGAAAAAATTGCCATTCCGTTCAAAGATTCTTCCTTTTATTACGTAACACGGGGAAATGTAAAAGCCCAATTATCAAATACCTCGGGAGCTACGGCTGATTATGAAAAAGCAATTTTATTGAATCCCAAAAATGCAGAAGCCTATTCCAATCATGGGTTTATTTATTTTGAAAATAAAGACTATGTTTTGGCAAAAAAGGATTTTCAGAAAGCTATTCAATTGAATCCCAAACAAGATTTTGCCTTGAATAATTTTGCCTACATTTTGGCAAATGAAAATAAGAATGAAGAAGCCCTAAGATTTATCAATCAAGCCTTAGCCATCAATCCATCGCAACCGTATTATTTGAATAACAAAGGTATGATTTTGCTTGGTTTAGGAAAATTGGAAGAAGCCAAAGAAATAATCGAAAAATCAATCAGATTGGATGACAAAAATCCTTTAGCTTATCAGAATTTAGGGCAGTATTTCCAAAAGAAGGGAGATAATGCTAAAGCAAAAGAAAATTTTGATTTGGCTAAGAAGCTATAGTGAGATTTGACAACTTTCAAAAAAGTTGTCAAATCTT
>JANPGQ010000131.1:0-17007 GCA_031423975.1 Cytophagales bacterium
AGATTTTGTAAAATTTAATCTTGGTTAGATACAATTCTGCAAATGCCAATAAAAAAACCTTTTTTTTATTGTTCAGCAAAAAAATAATACAATTAACTACTTTTTCGCACTAAAATAATAACTAATTACAAAATTTACAATAAAAAAGACTGCATAATACCTTAAAATTATCATTCAAACAAAAATCAAGAATTTTACTTATTTTTTAAAAAATATCTTAATCCTGAAAGAAATTAATTGTTTTGATGAGTCTTAAAATAAATTTGTAAATTTCGATTTTAATAATTTAGTTTTTTACTATTATTAAACCAATATTTTACAAATCATGAATTATCGCAAATCATTAAAAACCGTCTGGAGGGTTGATATAATTGTCAGTTTGGCGGCTATGCTTATCAGTTTAGCAACGTTTGGCCTATATTTTTACCAAACTAAAATCATACAAGATCAAGCTAAGGCGAGTGTATATCCACATTTGGAAATTATCAGAGAATATAATAATGCTGATAATCCCTTTATCTTGTATATCAAGAATGTTGGTATTGGTCCCGCTTTTTTGAAAAAAATGGAGATTAATTATAAGGGAAAAACTTACACAAGTAGTGATATTAGCAATAGCGGAAGTTGTTTACCTTTCAGATTTTTGACGAAGATTTTACCCTTCGAGAAAATTCCAGTTGTAGCCAACGGACCAAGTCTTCCAATTGTAATTCCTGCGGGTGAAAGAATAATGTTTATGCGACTCAATGAAGCGAATGAAAAGTCAATAGAATTATTAGTTAACATTTTTGATAATGCGAGAATAAAAGTATGTTACGCTTCGGTGTATAAAGATTATTGGACGGTTGAAAAATGGAAACAACCTGAAGAATGTAAGAACTGTGAATATGAAAATTTAATAAAATCTGTTAAGTAACAGAATGAAAATTAATAGCGAAAGATGCCTTTAACAATCCCCTAAAAATACCACACTTAGAACACAACCATTTCCGCTTAAAAACTGTCTATAGTAAAAAAAACATCCATGAAAACAACACTACTTGGTATCATTTTAATAATTTCTATTCTCTTTCAAGCTCGTGCCACGCACATTGTTGGTGGTGAGTTTGAATTGCAAGTAGTGAAAGGACAATCTGGCGTTTCACACAGATTGAACATGAATCTTTATTTTGATGATATAAATGGGAGCTTGGGTGCCATAGACGAAGATATTAATGTTGGTTTTTTCAGTAAAAAAAATAATGTAATAATTGGCTATGTGACACTCCCTTTAATTGCTAATAATTTAATCAATTATACGAATCCAGCGTGTGTACAAAATAACTCAGTTAGAACTCGATTAATACAGTATAGCCAATTATTAAATCTAAATCCAGACGATTTTGCTGAACCAGAAGGGTATTACATTGTGTGGGAACGTTGTTGTAGAAACAATGTTATTTCCAACATTCAAAATCCAGATGCAGCTGGTTCCATTTTCTTTCTGTCATTCCCACCCCTTAAGCAAAATAATGCTCTTTTCGTAAACTCCTCCCCTTCTTTCAAAACACTCACTGGCGACTATATTTGCATCAATCGTCCTTTTGTTTTTGAATTTGGGGCGATAGATTCCGACGGTGATGAATTGAGATACAGTTTAGTAACGCCCTTTAATAGTTATGTGAGTACTAAAAATCAGCCTAATCCCGTACTTCCACAGCCTATTCCAGTAAATCGAAATGGCTATCCAACCATTGTTTGGGCAAACGGCTATGATTTACAAAATGTTATTCCTGGCCCCAATCCTTTAAAAGTAAACGCAAAAACAGGCCAGTTAACGGTAACTGCAAATAAAACAGGGCTTTACGTTTTTTGTGTATTGACTGAAGAATATAGAAATGGCGTAAAAATCGGTGAAGTCAGGAGAGATTTTCAATTATCAGTGATTGATTGTACTGTAAATAATAGCCCTGCTACTCTATTTAAGGAGAAAGGAAAATCAGATTTTTATAATTCAGCAACCGTTTTAACTTTGAAACAAGGTGATAAAAAGTGCTTTACCATGTTAGGAAACGATAAAGATCCTAATCAGATTTTGAATATGAGGGTTATTCCCATCAATTTCAATTCGAATACAACGATTACCCCCTCAACTTTTCAATCGAGTTCTTCCAAAGATACCCTCCGAGCCGAGGTTTGTTTTGATGAATGTGCAGAATCAATTGATGGAAAACCTTTGATTTTTGATGTGGTGACAACGGATAATGGTTGCCCTCAACCACTAACAAGTACCCTCAGAATGTCCGTAATTTTCGAACCAAGACCCAATCAAAAGCCAACCATAACTACCGACTTATTAAATCAAATAGGTGAATCTGAAATTGGTAATTTGCTAAAATTCAATCTATTCGGGCTTGACGTTGATAATGATAACATTACAATTTCGGCTCGTGGGCGTGGATTTTCATTGGCACAAGCAGGTATGGGATTTGCAGGAGGTTCGGGCATCGGGAAAGTAACAAGTCCGTTCACGTGGACACCAATCTGCGACCTTACGCACAAGGGAGACTATATTGTAGATTTTATTGTTACGGACACACGTTGCGGAAGAAATTTAAAAGATAGTATCTCTGTAACCCTAAAAGCCATTAGCCCAAAAAATGACCCACCCAAAGTAAGAACGAGTTTAACAAAAAATGAAATTGAGGTTGTGTTAAATGGTACAGAGCCCCAACCCATCAATTTTGATGTAATTTCTACGGATATAAATTTAGACCCTTTGAAATTGTATGTTCAACCAAAAGGTTTTGATTTGAAATCGGTAGGAATGATTTGGACGGATGCAAACGGAGTAGCAAAAATTATTAATCCATTTACTTGGAAACCTGATTGTAGTTACTTAAAGGGCAAAGAATCAGCACTTTATAATATTGATTTTATTACCGAAGATAATTCATGCAATCCAAATCGGTTTGATACGGTTTCGGTAGCGATAACTTTGAAAAATAAGGTTGCCAATTATGACATGGTGAAACTCGCTAATGTATTTACACCAAACGGGGACGGTAAAAATGATGATTTTTCTTTAAAAGATTTGCCAGAAGATAATTGTACCGAAAAATTTGAATTTATTGAAATTTATGACCGCTGGGGACAACCCGTCTATAAATCAACAGAAAGGAATTTCAGATGGACTGGAGGGCAGTATTCTGCTTCAGAGTATCATTATTTGATAAAATTTACAGAATACCAATTTAAAGGATGGATTGAGTTAATTCGGTGATTTTATTAATTTAGGTCTGTATCACAAGCCCATCTTCTGCCAAAATTGTATTGGGGAAAATGGACTTCGCTTCCTCCAATAGTGGTTCTAAATCTTTATACCTTGAAGAAAAATGCCCAATTATCAATGTTCCTGCATTCGCTTTTTTAGCAATTAATCCCGCTTGATGGGCGGTGGCATGATTGGTCTGGTTGGCACGGGGCAGCAATTCGTGTAGAAAAGTAGCTTCGTGATATAATATTTCTACGTCTTTAATAATCTCAATAACGGGTTCATGATAGAGTGAATCTGAACAAAAAGCGTAGCTTCTACACTTCTCGGCGGGCATGGTATAATCAGCATTTTTATATTTCAAAACCCCATTTTCATCCAAAATATCTTCCCCATTTTTAAGCATCCTAATTTCCTCAATCGTCAAATTCTTGGGCATCGTATCCTTTACAATCTTATGTTTCTGTGGTTTTTCTTTGAATAAAAACCCACAACATGGTACTCGATGAACCAAAGGAATAGTGGTAATAGTAACGTACTCATTTTCAAATAATTGATATGATTTCTCCGTATCGGTCTCAATAAAATGAAGTTTAAAGTTTAGCCAAGCATCAGAATATTTTAATTGAATGGTTATAATCTCCGCAAGACCTTTTGGTCCAAAAATCCACAAATCTTCCGTTCTGCGGTGCATATTGAGGGTAGAAATCAGACCAATTAAGCCAAAATAATGATCGCCATGAAGATGTGTGATAAAAATATACTTCAACCGAGTGCTACGAATCTTATATCTAAGTAACTGATTTTGAGTACCTTCTCCACAATCAAGCAAATAGCCGTCTTGCTCAATTTGAAGATGGTGTGCCGTCGGATTCCTGGTGAGTACGGGTGTGGCTGAACCTGTGCCTAAAATGGTAATTTGAAAATTCAATTTATTTCGTTTTTTGTGATTCGTTGTTGGAGGTTCGATTTTTGTTTGTAGGTTTTCGATAATAAAAAAAACGAATATCGAAAACCTACATTCGAACATCGAAAAAAGCCTCATCAAACTAACGTAAGATAAGGCTTTTTTGTTTATGTCAAATCTATTTTAATAATCTTCTTCCTTTTCCCCTCCTCCATATTCACCGTGGTCGTACTCATCATCTTCGTCAGATTGAAAATCATTTTCCAATTCATTCAAATACACCGCATCAATTGCTTCTTGAACGGTATTCATTACAGTCAAATCCTCAATTTTGGCAGCATCCAATTGGTCAATAATAGCTTCGTCCTTGGTAATTACAATAAATAATCCCAATTCATTCAAACAAATTTTATTTGCTTTCCGAATCAATGAAATACCATGTCCATCCAACTCGCTTACTTGACTGAATTCAACAATCATATTGCCATAACCTTCTCGAAATAGTTTTCTGACAATTTCTTCAAAGTCGGCAACGTTGTCTTGTGTTAAAGACGTTTCTTTAAGTTCAATCAGAGCGAACTGCTCATTCTTTTCTACCTTAAATTCCATAAAATGTAGTTTTTCTTGGCTGTCAGTTATCGGCTTTCGTCTATCAACAATTCTTGATTGCTGATAGCTGAATACCGATAGCAACTTACCTATTTAAATAATTAATAATATTGTTTTCTACTCTTTTTAAAATATCATCTGAATTATCCTTTTCAAATTTCTTGCCAGTTACTTTTTCAAATAATTCAATGTAACGTTCCGAAATTTGATTAACCCATTCATCCGACATTTCTGGAACAATTTGCCCCTCTTTTCCTTGAAATCCATTAGCAATCAACCATTCCCTGACAAATTCCTTTGATAATTGTTTTTGGGGCTCGTCATTATTTTGTCTGTCGGTATATCCTTCTAAATAAAAATATCGTGAAGAATCGGGCGTATGGATTTCATCAATTAACGTAATCTGACCGTCTTTATTTCCAAATTCGTATTTGGTATCTACCAAAATCAATCCCTGTTGAGCCGCCATTTCAGTACCTTTGGCAAATAAAGCTAAGGTATAATTTTCTAACTGAATATAGTCTTCTTCCGTAACCAAACCTTGTTCAAGAATCTCATCTCTTGAAATATCTTCATCGTGTCCTTCGTGGGCTTTGGTGGTGGGGGTGATAATTGGTGTTGGCAATTTATCATTTTCCTTTAATCCTTCGGGCAAAATTACACCACACAAAACTCTTAATCCTGATTTGTATGTACGCCAAGCATGACCCGCTAAATACCCTCTCACAACCATTTCTACGGGATATGTTTCGCATTTTAAACCAACACTTACATTTGGGTCGGGCGTTGCAACGAGCCAATTTGGCACAACATCACGAGTAGCATCCAAAAAGTGAGCGGCTATCTGATTTAGCACTTGTCCTTTGTAGGGAATGGCTCTCGGCAAAACCACATCAAATGCTGAAATACGGTCTGATGCAACCATAACTAACAGATTTTCAAAGGAATAGACATCACGAACTTTACCTTTGTAGAATGCTGTTTGATTGGGGAAATTAAAATTTGTATATTGTATTGCGTTCATAAGTATTTTTTAAACTCCAATTCTTTCAATAATCATTGCTGAAGCTCCGCCGCCACCATTGCAAATACCAGCCGCTCCATAACGTCCTTTTGTATGTCTCAAAACAGAAATTAAGGTAGTAATAATTCTGGCTCCTGACGCTCCAAGTGGATGACCTAATGAAACTGCTCCACCAAAAATATTCATCTTTTTATGTGGAATTTCCTGCATCTTTTCATACGCCAAAGGTACAACCGAGAACGCTTCGTTTATCTCAAAATAATCAATTTCTTCTTTAATTAAATTTGCCGCCTTGATGGCTTTTGGCACAGCTACCGCAGGGGCAGTTGTGAATAAAGCAGGTTCTTGTTCGGTATCTAAAAACGTTACGATACGAGCCAAGGGTAACAATCCCATTCTTTCCGCTTTTTTTCTTGACATCAAAACCAAAGCACAAGCCCCATCATTTAATGTCGAAGAATTACCAGCCGTAACCGTTCCTCTTTTCTCAAATGCTGACTTCAATTCAGGCATTTTATCAAAATTAACTTTTCTAAATTCTTCATCTTCCGAAACGATGACCGTTCCTTTTTTAGTCTGAATTTCAACAGGAATAATTTCATCTTTAAAATATCCTTTTTCAGTAGCCTCGGCAGCACGTTTGTATGAATCAATGGCGTAGGCATCTTGTGCTTCTCTACTGAAACCGTATTTTCGAGCAGTTTGGTCTGCAAAGTGTCCCATGGCTATTTTGTCATAAGCATCCATCAAACCGTCTTTTTCTAATCCGTCCACCAATGTATTTGAACCAAATTTATAGCCAAAACGTGCATTAGGAACGTAAAATGGTGCATTTGACATACTTTCCATTCCGCCTGCAACTGCCACTTCGGTCATACCCAACATAATGCTTTGTGCTGCAAACATGATAGATTTCATTCCCGAGGCACACACTTTATTGACTGTTGTGCAACGTACTGAAGCAGGCAAACCAGCACCCAAAGCCGCTTGACGGGCAGGGGCTTGTCCGAGATTCGCAGAAAGCACATTTCCCATGATACATTCTTCGACCAATTCGGGTTTGATACCCGCTTTTTCAATCGCTCCTTTAATGGCGATACTTCCTAATTCAGTGGCTGAGAGGCTTGATAAAGCACCTCCAAAACTTCCAATCGGCGTTCTAACTGCCGATACAATATACACTTCTTGCATATCCATAAATAAATTCTTACCAGTTATTACCAGTTTTGCGTGATTCGTGAGTCTTTACTTTTTACTAAATTTTGTCTTTGTTGTATATATTGAATTTCACTATTTTTCATGCCATCAAGGATTATTTTTGCCTTTTCAGGGGTCAATCCGTAGTTTTTAAGTGTTTTCAAAAGTTGTTTTTGCGAATCATCTTTGGCAACTTCTGCTTGTTCATTTTTTGGTGGTGGAGGTGGTGGCAATAATTGATTTTTTTTAGGTTTCGCAACACTGTTATTTGGGTTTTGAGCAGGATGATACTTACGTTTCAATAATTCATAATTAAAACGTGCTAAATCGTTATCGGGTTTCAGGATTAGAGCCTCTTTAAATAATGTTAAAGCTTGAGCTGTGTCTTTCTCGGCACAAAAAATTATTCCTAACTGAGAATAAGTTGTAGAAGCAATCGTAGGCTCTTTTATACTAATTAGTTGAGCATATTTTCTACGTGCTTGAACGGTATCATTATTCTCAAAAAGTGCATGAGCATAATTCAAAGTAACTTCCGAGGGGGTAAAAAATGATGTGGAAGCAAGTATTTGATATTCAGAAGATGCTTCTTTAAAATCCCCATATTTATAGGCGATTTGAGCGTTTTTAATGGCTTGATTCCGAATATTTACCTTCGCAAAAGAGCTATTGTCGATGACCCATAAAAATATATAAAAAATGAGTGAGTTCAAATTATGAATTTAGTAATTTGATAATTCTTTTAAAACAAGATGTAGAAAGGGAATATTCGGGAGAAAGTTTATAATTGAAACGTTCTAACAGTAAAGAATACGTCAATTGCCAACAAAAATAATGCAATGATTAGAAAATAAAAATATTTATTTGCAATTACATCAACTTGCCTTTGATCAACAAGCGTATTACTCACTTGTTCTACTTCCGTGATAAGGTCATTAAAACTACCAGATATTGAATTGATTTCCAAATACTTACCACCAGTTTGTTGACTTATTTTTTTTAGTAAATTAGCCTCCAATTTAGTTACAATAATATTTCCATTAATATCCTTTTTAAAATTATTTCCTTCTCTTAAAGTAATGCCATTGGCTGTTCCAATTCCCATGGCGAAAAAATTGATATTATTCTTCTTGATGTTTCCAATTAAGCTTTTGTCATAATTACCAAAATTCTCCCCATCGCTAATTAAAACAATTACTTTCGATTGTGCTGTTGATTTCGTTTTTTGTAATTTGTTCAAGGCTAATTCCAAGGCTGGATTAAAGTCTGTTCCTCCTTGTGGCATCAAATTGGTAGATATTTTAGGAATAAACAAATTAATGGCATTTCTATCATAAGTAAGTGGAGAGAGCATGAAAGCGTCTTCCGAAAAAACGATTATTCCTACCCTATCTTTATCGAAATGATTGATAAAACGGTTAATTTCAAATTTGGCTTTTTCAATTCTACTTGGCTGAATATCAGTAGCGTCCATAGATTTTGAGACATCAATCAACAGAAAAACATCTTTGCCTTCGGCTCTTATGGACCCTTTTAAATCTCCAAAAGATGGATTTAATAAAGCTAATACTATTAATCCAAAATATACAGTACGTAATAAAAATTTCAGGATGCTTGAACGAGCAGATGTTTTTAAACTTCGTGCAATCCAGAATATACGTCCCAAATAAATAAGGTATAAAATGAAAAATATCGTCAAAAACCACTGTTCAGCTTTCCCTAATTCCGAGGTTAAATTCATGTGTTACGAAGTTCGATGTTGGGTTTCCGATGTTTGTGAATTGAAAATCGGTTAATACAATCTTGCGAAAATAACAAAATTGAACCTTTAAAGCAATTCATAGAGGCTACCGAACATCAAAAATCGAACAACCAACATCGAAATCACTTATCTTTGTATCCGAATTAAGAAAATCATGAAAGAATTTATTAAAAAAGATACGCCCCGAAATCCAAGCGGTGCGAAACCATCAAAAAATCAGTTTGAAGTTACAGAAGAAATCGAACTTTTGACATTTTTGTTGGCTAAAATGCCCAATAAAAGCCGTCATAACGTAAAAGCATTATTGAGAGATAAGCAAGTTTTGGTGAATAGAAAAGCCGTTACGCAGTTTAACCAGATTTTAAAACCGAAGCAAACCGTAGAAATTAAAGATTCAAAAGCACCCCAAGAACAAAGATATAAGGGCTTGAAAATTGTTTTTGAAGATGAGCATCTCATTGTTATTGAGAAAGATGAAGGCACACTCTCTATTGCTACTGATAAGCAAAAATTGCATAATGCGTACAGTATTTTAAGTGACCATATCAAGAAAGAAGACCCTCGAAATCGTATCTTTGTCATTCACCGCCTCGACCGTGAAACCTCTGGTTTGATGATGTTTGCCAAGAGTGAAAGAGTTCAAAAACTAATGCAAGAGTCTTGGAATGCAACCATTCAGGAACGAACCTACTTGGCAGTTACCGAAGGATTTGTGAAGCAAATGGAAGGTACCGTTGAATCTTATTTAGTTGAAAACAAGGCACTTACCGTATATTCAGTCAGTAACCCTGCTTTGGGTAAACACGCCATTACGCATTATGAAACGATGAAACACTCGGAGACAAATTCGTTGTTGAAAGTAAATTTAGAGACAGGGCGTAAAAATCAGATTCGGGTACACATGAAGGATATTGGTTTCCCGATTGTAGGCGATGAAAAATATGGTTCTAAAACAGACCCCATGAATCGTTTGGGGCTTCATGCTTGGGTTTTGGCATTTGTACATCCCGTTACGCAAGAAGAAATGTACTTTGAAACCCCCATCCCAAGGAAGTTTTTATGGTTATTTTAAACGGTTAGAATTTTATAGACGAAACACACTCCTCGGATTCAGCCCCTCTTCTTTTCTATGCGAAACGTAAATAATAGTGGTATCGCTTTCAGAGGCAATTTTATTGATTAATGATACACTCATGGTTGTATTGTGTTCATCCAAACCTGCGAGGGCTTCATCCAGAATTAATAAGGGAGGATGTTTTACCATTGCCCTCACTATCAATGCCATTCTTTGCTGACCTGCCGAAAGTAAACAGAATAGTTTATTCCCCAATTGCTCCATTACGATCAATTTGAGCCATAATTGAGCAGTTTTTATCTGCAAATCAGAAGGCTGAACGTAAAGCCCAATGGAATCATGAAAGCCTGAGATAATCATTTGCTCTAATGTGTGCCTTGAACTGAATAAATCGGTCATACTGGGCGTGATATAGCCAATTTTCTCTTTTATATCCCAAACACTTTCGCCACTGCCTTTTTTTCTGCCAAACAAAGTTAAATCTTGCCCGTAACCTTTGGGATTGTCTCCCGTTATCATCGACAAAATGGTGGTTTTCCCTGAACCATTTGGACCAACTAAATGCCAAAACTCCCCCTTTTTAATTGTCCAAGAAAGATTTTCAAAAATCACTTTTTCGTTATACGTTACGCTAATCTTTTCCATCCTAACCAACTCCTCTCCCTCAAATTTAATGGCTTGAATGGGCAGTGGAATTTTATCAGAAAAATGATGCTCAACCACTTTAAAATTATCTATAAACTGCTGTTTATCAGTATAATGCAAAACATTATTACCATTTCCGTATAAATAAAAATTTGTCATAAAAGGCAACAAATCTCGTTCACGATGGAGAATTTGAATCATGAGAATTGAAGTAGAACTTCTTTCTAAAACCTCTTTTAAATATACCTGTGCTTGCAAATCCAAATTATCAAAAGGATTATCCAAGACGATAAAATCGGGTTTTTGAGCAATCGTATAATTCAAAAGAGTTTTCATTCTTTCACCACTCGACATTGACTTTAGACTTCGGTTAAGATGCTTCGTGACTCCCGTAAATCCATGACGGTCTTCATCATCCAAAATGGCTTGAATGGCAGTTACCGAATATAAAATACCTTCCAATTCATTAAAAATAGCCAATGCTCCAATGGATTTTTTGGATAGGATTTGTTGGGTTAGTGCGGTTTTGTTAGCTTGGTTGGAGAGGAGGATTGCGTGGTGCATTTTGAAGTTTTTCAAGTTTTACTTAAACGATACTAAAAATAATTTCCTACTTCTTCAAGTCCACATTATTATAAATCCATTCCATAGAAATAGATATTCCAACTGACTGTAAATCAATATTTTGCGAAATATCTGTAATGATTGTTTCTTGCCAACGTCCTGGGCTTTCACGATACCACACTTCTGCATAACATTCATCCTGACGAATTAAAATGTATTCTTTGAATGATTCGAGGGTTTTGTATTTGTCAAACTTTCCTGCTCTATCATACCGTGAAGTGCTTTTTGATAATACTTCCACAACAATCATTGGATTTATCAAGAGCAAATTATTGTCATCCCAGTATAAAGGTTCTTTACAAACTGCCAAAGCATCAGCATAAACGCCATCTCCAAGGCTTGGGAAATAGATTTTTTGGTCGGAAGAAAAAACAACGTACTTTTCTGCTAATTTTCTAAAATTGAGGGACAATTCAGTCATAATATTGGCTGAAATAATGTTGTGAGGACCTTTGGCGTAGGGCATTGGTATAAATTGACCGTCTATGAAATCGTGTTTGTGATTGGCTTTGGCTTCTTTTTCTATATACTGTTCAAGCGTGTATCTACGAACAGGGCGGTTCAATTTTAAAGGAGGCTCATATATAGGGGGCTTGATAGTCATAATTTATTTTTTTACAAATATAAATTAATTTTAAGGTTTGAGTTATTGAATTATTGAATTTTTCTATCTAAAAACAAAAAAACTCCCTCTCAGCAAAAAGCCAAGAAGGAGTTTCTAATGTCATTCTAAAACAGAACCCTACATCATTCCGCCCATTCCGCCGCCACCGTGTGAGTGACCTGCTTCTGCTGGAGCTGGTTTGTCTGCAATAACACATTCTGTTGTCAATAACAATCCTGCGATTGAGGCTGCATTTTCCAAAGCCAAACGAGTTACTTTCGTAGGGTCAATGATACCTGCGGCTAACATATTTTCGTATTTGTCTTCACGTGCGTTATACCCGAAGTCGCCAGAACCTGCTTTCACAGCATTCACAACCACCGAACCTTCACCACCTGCGTTTGCCACGATAGTTCTCAAAGGAGACTCAATAGCTTGACGGATAATGTTAATACCCGTTGTTTGGTCTTCGTTTTCACCCACAAGGTTTTCCAAGGCAGTGATTGCACGAATAAATGCCACACCACCACCAGCAATGATTCCTTCTTCAACCGCTGCACGTGTTGCGTGAAGTGCATCATCAACACGGTCTTTTTTCTCTTTCATTTCTACTTCTGTAGCTGCTCCGATATAAAGAATCGCAACTCCGCCCGACAATTTAGCCAAACGCTCTTGCAATTTCTCACGGTCATAATCAGAAGTTGTATTTTCGATTTGTGCCTTGATTTGGTTCACACGAGCATCAATACCGTCTTTTTCACCCACACCGTTAATTACAGTTGTGTTGTCTTTGTCGATAACGATTTTCTCAGCTTGTCCCAAATATTCAATCGTAGCATTTTCTAATTTGAAACCACGCTCTTCTGAAATTACTGTACCACCAGTCAAAACAGCGATGTCTTCCAACATTGCCTTACGACGGTCGCCAAAACCTGGAGCTTTCACGGCAGCAACTTTCAAAGCACCACGAATTTTGTTTACTACCAAGGTTGCCAATGCTTCTCCATCAACATCTTCCGAAATAATCAACAACGGACGACCTGTCTGAGCAACAACTTCCAAAACTGGCAATAATTCTTTCATTGAAGATACTTTCTTCTCTGAAATCAAGATAAATGGACGCTCTAATTCAACTTCCATTTTCTCAGTATTAGTAACAAAGTATGGAGACAAATATCCTCTGTCAAACTGCATACCTTCTACTGTTTTTACTTCTGTTTCAGTTCCACGAGCTTCTTCAACCGTAATAACGCCTTCACGACCTACTTTTTCCATCGCATCAGCAATCATTGTTCCGATAGTAACATCAGAGTTTGCTGAAATAGTAGCTACTTGAGCAATTTGCTGAGAAGTTTCAATTGATTTTGATTGTTCTTTCAATGAACCCACTACGGCAATAACGGCCTTGTCAATACCACGTTTCAAATCCATTGGATTTGCACCTGCCGCTACGTTTTTAGAACCGATTGTATAAATCGCTTGTGCCAAAACTGTTGCTGTTGTAGTACCATCTCCTGCTTGGTCAGCGGTTTTAGAAGCAACTTCTTTCACCAACTGAGCACCCATATTTTCAATAGCATCTTCCAATTCAATCTCTTTTGCTACTGAAACACCATCTTTTGTGATGGTAGGTGAACCGAATTTTTTATCAATAATTACATTACGACCTTTTGGTCCTAAGGTTACTTTTACAGCATTTGCTAATGTGTCAACGCCTCTTTTTAGTTTATCACGAGCGTCTGTGTCGAAAAATAATTCCTTTGCCATTTTTTGTTTTTGTTATTAGTGATTAGTGATTGATGATTAGGTTATAACCATCGAACACTAACCTTTTGCAAAATGTATTTGTAAATTTTATTTTAAGAAAGTTATTCTGTGAGAAATGAATGATGAAAATAATCGAAAGAAAACCAATCACAAATCACCAATCACCAGTCACTAAATAAAATTAAAGAATTGCGAAAATATCGCTTTCACGCATGATAAGATAATCTTTTCCTTCTACTGCGATTTCTGTTCCTGAATATTTACCGTACAAAACAGTATCTCCCACAGCAACGGTCATTGGCTCATCTTTCTTGCCAGCACCTACCGCTACAACAATTCCTCTTTGGGGCTTTTCTTTGGCAGTATCAGGAATGATAATTCCGAATGATGTTTTTTCTTCTGCGGCTGCTGGTTCTACGATAACTCGGTCAGCCAAAGGTTTAATGTTAACTTGTGACATTGTTTTTTGATAAGTTAATTTAAGATTTGAATTTTAGGTTTTTAATGCGGATGAAAAGTTAGATTCAGAAAATAGAATACTGTTGTTTCCAGAATCTAAAACTCTAACCCATGATTACACAAAATTAATCATATTTTATGCCATTGTCCGAAAAACGGTAAAATTGTCAGGTTTTGTTAAAAATTGAGATTTTTTTGAGAACTGATGTTTCTTTTTGTCAGTATCAAAAGTTTTAACCTGAAATCTTGACATTTTCGCTAAAATCATTAATTTAGAGTGAAATTTAATCCTTCACTAACTAACAAGCTTATGAAAACCTTAGACAAAGATTGGTTAACCACAGGACTCATTGATTTTGAATACAAAAAATACGTTTTATTAGCCTATCTACAACACGTAAAGGGCAACTTTGAAAGCCAAAAATTATATCCAGATTTACAAGATTTACAATTTCATTATGACTATTCCAAATATTTTAAGGACGGAATAGAACGTTTGAGTTTTCAGTTTCCGAAAAGAATAAAGGGTTTGGATTCTGAAAATTTGAATGTTGCTTATGAAACATCCACCCATACAGACCATTTTTATTTAACTGAATTGGAGTCTATTATGGAATATGCTTTGCCCAAATTTGAAAGTATAATTAGTGAAGGTGAGGAAATTGTGGAAGAATTTGAAAACAATATTTGTATTTCACCAGTGGGGATTTTGCCTTTGTATAAAAATGATGGATACTTATTATTGCATGAGCCACGAATCAACCAGACACAGGTTTATCAATATAACTTGACGGTATTTGAAGGGAAAAATGAAAAACTAAGAGGCGTAAAAACCTTTTATTTAGAAACTGTGAGTAAGAGTATTGCCAATACTTTTGAAAATATAAAGTTGGATTTGGTTAAAAAGTACAAGCATTTGCCCAATCCTGCCACTTACGTGGTAGAATCAAAATACATTTTACCTTTGGAAGAAACTTTTTTGCCCATCGCCAAAAAGAAAATTGTAGAGCAGGTAACTAAATAACAAAAAAGGAGTGCTTGATGAAGCACTCCTTTTTTGTTAAATATAAAAATTCTTATTTTTTCGCTGGTGCTGTTGGATTTGGAGCGGGAGCGGTTGGGTTTGGTGCTGGGGAAGTTGGATTAGCGGCTGGTGCTGCTGGTAAACCTGCTTTCCCTTTGGCTGCTTCAATGTTCACAGACTCAATACCACTTGCTTTTTCAGTAGGCGTGATAAATTTTGTTGCCAAAACCAACAAAGCCATTGTGATAGCTCCACCCCAAGTAATTTGCTCTAAAAGGTCTCCTGTGCGTTGAACACCGAACATTTGGCTGGCTCCTGCCGTACCAAACTCACCTGAAAGTCCGCCACCTTTTGGATTTTGGATTAACACTACAAAAACGATTAAAACTGCAATAATGCAAATAACAACGATAACTGCTCCGAACATTTCTTTTTATTTTTAATTTAAGGATTCTATTAAGTTGAAAAGTTATAAAGTTACAAAGTTAAAGAGTTGTAATCATAATAGTCCAACTTTAAAACTGTTTAACTACTTTAACTTTCTAACTTACATATCCTATGCCAATTCTTGAATTTTGGATGCAAAGTACGCCTTTTTTTCTGGAAATTTCAAAATTAATTTCTCATAAACCTCAATAGCCTTGTCTTTACGCCCCTGCATGGTCAAGATTTTGGCATAACTTTCAGTAACGATTCCTTTCTCTAACCGCACACTTCCTGATGATAAATCCTCCTGTTTTCCCATTGCTTCCAATTGGCTTTTAGTAGTCCGAATCAACCCGGGGTCTTTGGTCAGAAAACTGTCAATGATGGAATTTTGCAAGTCTCGGCGTTGGGCTATTTCATCAATAAAATAGTCCTCCACCACCACTGAATTATTCAGAATATCTCGGTCTGAAATATCTTTTGGAAGTTCTACTTCAAGGCTAATTGTCTGATTATTAACCTCTTCGTTAAACTTATGCAAATATTCAGATTCAAATTTCCCTTGCATTGATACAACTTGTTCATTCTTAAAACTCCCATTTATCAACTTTCGCAAAGCATTACGACTGAGGGCATGGGCTGAGGCATAACGAATTTTCTCGAAGGCTAATTCTTCTGCATATTGAGTATGATAGCCCTTCGCCAAAAGTGTATGTCCCAGTTGACAATAAGGATATTGATTAGTGATTGCTTCAATAGTTTTTACATCCGTTAAAGAAATATTAACTGGATGGGCAACTAAATATGAAAATACGTCTTTATTCATTTTTCGGTGAACGGTGAACGGTGAAAGGTGAACGGGTTGTCTCGGTCAGGATAAACAATTGTTTTAAAGCCGTTTACCATGTACCGTTCACCCTTTACCGATAATCACCATTCTCCCGCTGTTTTGTTAAAAATATCCAGTACAATTTGGTCTAAAATCTTCGGAATTAGTTCCGCTTGTACGTCTGTTACGGTTTTTGTTTGAGCAAAATCTTGATAAAACGAAAACTCTTGGTCATAATTTTTATCTTCATTTTTTGCATTTGAAAACTTCACTTGAATCCTGATTGTCAGACGATTAAGTCCTCCTTTATCATCAGAAGTTGGTGCTTTTGCTTCTACCTCGAAACCTGTAATTGCCCCCTCAAACATCAAATCGGGATTGGTGGTGGTGGTTTTCAGCGAGGTATTTCTTTGGAAATATTCTTTCAGTTTTTCATTAAAAGTCAAACTCAAATTAGCGGGTCCACCTGCGGTTTGAAAAACAAAGTTTTGAATTTGAATTGTTTTCAAATTAGGGTCAAGACTGGTGCCTCGGAAGGAGTAACAACCAGTGAACAGTGAACAGTAAACAGTAAACAGTAAACAACGGAAAAATAACGATTTACGAAAATCTCTATAAACTGATATTTTTTTACTGATAACTGATAGCGGTTCTCCGCCCGACTGCTTACTGATAACTGAACTACTCTTCCTCAATATCATATTGTTTAATTTTTCGGTAAAGCGTTCTTTCAGAGATTCCCAAGTCTTGTGCGGCATATTTTCGTTTATTTTTATTTTTTTGTAAAGCCTTGACAATCATG
>JANPGQ010000132.1:0-4992 GCA_031423975.1 Cytophagales bacterium
CACATCATTATTTATCAAAGCCATGAAGTTTATTTTGCCTTGAATGGTGATTGGGCTGATCTGTTTTACCTCTCCATTCATCACAAAGCCGCTCTTTTGATTAGTCAACACGCTAAAATTACCTTTGCCTCTGTTCAATAAAACGTTGCCACGGCTGGCATCAATTGCTCCTAATTGGGGAATAAAACCCGTATAATTTCCGCCTAAAATAATATCTTGCAAACCATCTTTGTTGAAATCGTAACACGCAATCGCATTTACGCAAGATAATTGAACCACTTCGGGCAGGTCAATAATGGTAAATTTCCCTTTGCCATCGTTCAAGGCAATTACTGATTTGCAAGTTTTAACGTTTTTCACCAGAGCATCTTCCAAAATATCAGCAGTGAACAAATCGCTGATTGATTTTTGGGCATAATCCGAATGTTTCAGAATTTGCTTTTTCAAGGCTGGAAATTGTTCTGCCATTTCTCTTTTCAAGAATACAGGAACGTCTTTGCCTTCAATGGTTTTGGTCATGATTTTATCAATGGAACCATTATTATCGAAATCTTTCACCCAAATTTTCAAGGGGGCTTCGGGTAATGCTTTTAGCGTGAAATTTTCACCCATATTGCCCAATATCAGGTCATTATCTCCATCATTATCAATATCTTGCACCTTCAATGCACCCCAAAAACCTGTCATTTCTTCCAAGCCCGTTTCAAGTTTTTCCAGTGTTTTTCCTTTCAAGGTGAAAATTATAGGGGACATCCAATCACCTACCACAATTAATTCCTTCTTTTTATCACCATTTATATCTTCCCAATACGCATCTCGAATCATGCCCAAAGCCATTAATTCGGGATTTACCATTTTGGTAACATCTTTAAATTCGCCTTTGCCATTATTTTCATAGATAAAACTGGGTGGATTTTGTCCGTATTGCATAGGTTGGCTTCTGCTTCCTACAAACAAATCGGTATCTCCATCCCCGTCAAAATCATACGGGGCAACAACGGCAGTATTGGTAGTAGCGTTTTGTGGAATACCTCTTGAATTGAACGCAAAATTGCCTTTTCCGTCATTCAGATAGAGTTTGTCAATTAATTCAATGCTACCAAGTTCTACTTCATTACCACCACTTCCCACGTATAAATCCAAATCTCCATCTTTATCAGCATCAAAAAAACTGAGGGCGGTTTCTTCAAAATAGGCAAAAGTATCAAATACTTTTTGCGGTGATTTCTTGAATCCAGAAGCCGTTTGAAGGTATAATTGACCAGCTTGGTTTTTCGCACCTCCAATGTATACATCTTCCAAACCATCGCCATTTACATCGCCAATGGCGGCTTTTGGTCCTTCTTTGGAAAGCATGGCAGGAAGATTTTTTTCTTGGTAAAAATCAAAATATTCGTCTTCTTGATGTTTATCGAAGGTCGATTTGGTTAGCTCAAATAATCCCGAATTTGATAGACTTGGAGCTTGATTTTTTACAACCTTAGCGTCCTTGATTGACACCGTAAGTAATTGGTCAATCTCTGTATTTTTGATGACCGAAACCCTCATATCTGCCCAAGTAATACGAATAGAGTCAATTTTAGTAGTTTTCCCCAGACCAAAAGTAAGCCGATATTCTGTACTTGACTGAAAGCCTCTTGATGGGTTTAGGGAACGAGTTTGCACCATTCCATTAGTATAGACGTCCGCTTTTGAGCCTACCGCAAAAAGGTTTTTATTCTCGCCCTTCAAGTTCAGTTTGATGTAATGGCTTTTTTCTACTTTTTTGTCAGCGTTATTTTTATAGACAAAACATTCCATATTCACATTATTCACCACCAAATCTAAGTCGCCGTCATTGTCTAAATCAGCATAAGCCGCCCCGTTCGAAAATGAAGGCGTTGCAAAACCAAATTCCTCTGATTTTTCCTCAAATTTCAAAGCTTTAACATTGTGGAAGAAATTATTGGCGATGGGCGTAGAAGGCATTTTAGCCAAAATACTTTGAATATTCTTTTTTACACCGCTTGCTTGCATTCCTTTATTGACTTCATCGGCAAAAAAATCAATGAAATCTTGGTCAATCACATCATTATAGATTCCGTTGCAAACATAAATATCGTTATAGGCATCGTTGTCGGCATCAAACATCAAAGCTCCCCAAGACCAATCGCTGGCGGCTACTCCTGCATAATTGGCAATTTCGCTGTATGTGCCGTCTTGGTTGTTTAATTGAAGACTATTTTGTTGAAACTGATGGTAAAAACCTCGGTCTTCTTTCAGTTTAAAAACGTAATGATTATCAAATGAAGCGGTCGTTTTTAAGCGATTTTCAGAGCGAGGAAGCATATCGGTAGTGATAATTTCCTGAAATCCGTCATTATTGACATCACCCATATCTGCCCCCATTGAAGCCAAACTGATGTGTTTCATTCGTTGCTCAATCTCTTCGGAAAATCGTGGTGATGAACCATTGCCATTTCCCTGATTGATGTATAAATAATCCTTTTCATAAAAATCATTTGAAACGTAAATGTCTGGATAATTATCGTTATTAGCATCGCCAATGGTTACGCCCAAACCGAAGCCAATCAAACTGCTGTAAATACCCTCTTGTTTGGTTACGTCCGTGTAATGACCGTTATCATTTCGCATTAATTTGTCGCCACCACCCTTCAAAAAATCTTTTACATCCCAGTCTTCTGCTCGCAAATCACGGTTATTGGCGTAATTGAGGGTATTTACAGGAATAAAACTATTGTTGAGAATATAGCAATCAAGGTCACCATCCAGATCATAATCAAAAAAGGCAGCGTGGGTTGTATAGCCGCCTTCGTCCAGACCATATTTAGCGGCAGACTCCGTAAAAGTGTTGTTGCCACTATTGATAAAAAGAGCATTTTTTTGATTGTCGGTAAACTTTTTATACCCCGCATTACAAACATAAATATCCAAGAACCCATCATTATTAATATCCGCCATCACCACGCCCGTATTCCATTTGTTGGCTTGTTCGATACCCGCCTTCTTAGAAATATCTTCAAATTTAAAATTGCCTTTGTTCAAGTATAATTTATTTGCTCCCATATTGGAAGTAAAGAAAATATCGGGTAGCCCATCGTTATTAATATCGCCAATAGCAACGCCACCACCATTATAAAAATTACGGTAGTTGAAAATGTTAAATTCTTCGGTATTTACGATTTTATTATTGAAAGAAATGCCCGTATCTTCGGTTGTCATGAGTTCAAACAAGGGGGTCTTTTCCTTATTTGAGCATGAAAAAACAAGGCTCAATAATGCGATTAGGAATATATTTTTAATGTGTTTCATGTATTTATAAAAATGTATTTTTTCTTTTTCTACAAATCAATTATTTCGATAAATCTTTGATTTGTCATTATTCACGCCAATCAGTAGTGTTTTGCCAATTGCTTTCACATCACGAACATCACCACGGACGTATAATCCTGATTTTGTGGGGGGCATATTTTCGAAACGAAATGGTGCGTTTGCATTGCCTTTATTCATCAAAACTACCCCATGATTGGCATCAACTTTTCCAATTCTCAAACGTAATTTGCTGTTGTTTCCCATCAGTAAAAGGTCTTTTTTGCCATCTTGATTAAAGTCTTCAACGGCAATGGCATAAACGGGAGAGGTCTGTGCTTCAATGGGTAAATCATGGGGAATAAATTCGCCTTTTCGATTCTCTAAAATGATTGTTTTTAGGTTTTTGATTTCCTTTTTGCGAGCTTTTTCTAATTGATTTGGCTCAAAAAGTTGTTCAATTGATGCCTCCGAAAAGGTTTTATAATCAGGAAATTTCTTTTTCAATAGGGGCATTTGTTCAGCCATTTCGTCACGGGAACACGCAGGATATGATTTTCCTTGAATGTAATAATTCATGAAAAAGTCGATTGTTCCATTTTGGTCAAAATCATCATAAATCAAAGAGGCAGGTTCGCTTTCGGAAGCTCTGATTTGAGTGTTTGTTCCCAAATTTCCAACAATCAAATCTTCATCACCATCATTATCCAAATCCGCTTTTTCAATTCGATAATACCAACCACTTAAATTGGCAAATTGCTGATTTGGTAACTGAGAGAATTTGCCCTTTGTATTTTTTAGCATTATGGGCGACATCCATTCTCCCACCACCACAATTTCTGGATAGCCATCTTTGTCGATATCCGTAATGGTAGCATCCGTTACTAAACCTAAAACACCCAAAGGTATTTTCTTGAAATGTGCTTTTCCATCGTTTTGATAGATAAAACTCTCTTCGGATTCGGGAAATCTGTTGGGTTTGATATGTCCACCGATAAATAAATCTACATCACCATCCTTATCAAAATCTCCTGCTTTTACGCATGAACTATTGATTTTGTCTTCGGGTAAATTTAATTTTTGAAAGGTTGCTTTGCCATCATTTAGCCACAACTCATCATTTTGTTCTTCAAATTGTGCATTGGTATAATTGCCATTGGTAATATACAAATCAGGAAATTTGTCACCGTTAAAATCAGCAATTACGGCATCCTGATTGTTATGTAAATGATTATTTTTGAGCGTAACGGTTTTGAAATTATTACTTTGATTTTGTAGTAAAAACGAACCCGCTTTTATGGTAGTTCCACAAATATACGCATCATTTTGCCCATCCATATTCACATCCCCAACGGCTATGCGTGGACCAGCGTAGGAATAATGGGTTGGCAATAAAATTTGATGGTCGAAATTATTAATCGGAGATGTAATTTGTTGATAATCAATTGCTTGAACTTCTGAAAATAGAGATACAATGGGAGCTTTAGGTTTATCTTCCAAGAAATCACTTTTTGAATAGTCCGCATTAACTATTTGATTTACAGGAGAGTTGAGTGTTTCACCTTTGCCATCTGGCCATTGAATGTTAATGGTGCAAGTTTTAGCATTATCGGGCAAAGCAAAAAGTATATCACCAATACTGCTTGATTGAAAACCATGGGTTGCTGTAACTTCCTGAGTTTG
>JANPGQ010000133.1:0-5324 GCA_031423975.1 Cytophagales bacterium
TGGGTTTTGTAGTGCCTTTGGGACGTTCATTAGCTTTGAAACCATCTATTTTAGCAAAAGCTACTCGTGATGCCGCCGCTTTCGACTTTAACCTAAATCTTTGGATTAAAGACCGTATTGCCATCGGAGGTTCATGGAGAACAAACAATAAAGATTTTTCATCACCATTTAGTAATCTAAACGGAGATGCTGCTATCGGAATGTTAGAAATCCAAGCAACTGACCAATTCCGTTTGGGATATGCCTATGATTTTGCCTTAAATGGATTGAAATCAAAACAAAATGGTTCGCATGAAGTGATGCTTCGCTATGAATTTGGTTACAGAAAAGCTAAGATTCTTACACCAAGATATTTTTAGTCAATTAATAAATAATAGTTATTGAGTCTTCAATCTTACTGTCAATTATACTACATAATCTACTATCGAAATGTGTACTATGAGTTTTCTATTGATAACTATTAATTGTTAATTATCCACTATTAACTGAAACAATAACCCCCGCCTTAAATAACGTAGTAAAACATTTGAAAAACGATGATTAATTTGAAGAAAACTGGACTACTGCTCATGCTGGCTTTGCTGGTAGTTGTTGGTAAAACATTCTCTCAGTCTATCAAAGACGCAGAGTATGAGTTTAATAAAATGAGCTACCTAAACGCTGCCGAAATGTTCGAGCAAGTGTTGAAGGGAAAACTCTCCGATTCAGAGAAGCAATCGGCTCGTTTAAAATTGGCTTATGCCTATCGCCAAATCCGTGATACGCAAAATGCTGAACGGGTTTACAGAGAATTAATCAGTGGAGGTTCACAACTTTCAGGCGATGCCTCGAAAGCGTATTTGTACTATGCTCAATCATTGGCTTCAAACGGTAAATATAAAGATGCCCAAGATGCTTACGAAAAATATGCACAAATTGAAACTGCCGACAAACGCAGTGGAGGTTTTCAGAAATTATACAAAAACGTTGAATCGTTGAATAAAAATGCCACTTGCTACAAAGTGGATTATCTTTCTATCAATTCCGATAAGGCTGATTTCAGTCCGATGTATTACAAAAATGGTTTGGTTTTCAACTCAGGACGCACCGAAGGCACAGGCTTGAAGCGGGTTTTCTGTTGGGATAACTCACGTTTTTTGGATATGTATTATCTAACGGATGTAAGTCAATTAACTGCCTCAGCTGCTGGTTTGGGTGGTGCAGATGCCAACAAAACCAAGTCGAGAGGAACAGAAAGAACCGTTGGTAATGACGAATACACTTCGCCAACTGCCAATGATTCACGTACTGTGGGAACGTTTGGAGGAACAAATATCTATCAAGGATATGGTTATACCGAAACGGCTGCCACCAAAACAGAAAAATTTAGTAAGTCTTTGAATACCAAATATCACGAAGGTCCAATGACTTTTACGAATGATGGCAAAAAAGTTATTTTTACTCGTAATAACTTCAATAACGGTAAATTCAAGACTTCTTCTGATAAAATTAACAAGTTAAAAATCTATACTGCCGATGACAAAGGAGCAGGACAGTGGAACAATATTAAAGAAGTACCTTTCAACAGCAACGAATATTCAACGGGACATCCTTCTCTTACTAAAGACGATAAATTGATGTATTTCGTATCGGATATGCCTGGCGGATTTGGTGGAACTGACCTTTATGTGGTTCAGTATAACGGTGGAACTTTTGGAACACCCGTAAATATGGGGCCAGAAATTAATACGGCAGGAAACGAAATGTTCCCCTTTGTGGATGAAAGAGGAAACCTTTATTTCTCATCTGACGGACACGCTGGCTTGGGAGATTTAGATATTTTCTATGCTCAATTGACCGATGGTTCAAAATTGAAAGGCAAAATCAAAAACATGGGTACGCCCGTTAATTCAAGCAAAGACGATTTTGGTTTCATTGCTGACGGTGAGCGTAAAATGGGGTATTTATCTTCAAATCGTAAGCGTGGAGGAACAGATGATGATATTTATCGTTTCACACGTGAGTGCGATGAAAAACCTGATTGTGAAGAAGTACAAGTGATTGTCTATGATGCTGAATCAAAAATGCCTTTGGATAATGCCGATGTAGCCATCATAATTGACGGTAAAACTGAAATGAAGAAAACCGATACCAACGGAACATTTAAAATTTGTTTAGAAGAAGGTAAAGGATGCGAAATGAAGGCAAGTCGTGAAGGCTATTTGCCAAATACAGTGGGTTGTAAAGAAGGCGAAAGCACTTTGGATATTCCCTTATCAAGAGTAAAAGAAGTGGCAGTGGATAGTTCAGCGATTTCAAGTGGAACAACCACAACTGATGGTTCTTCAACGGTTGCGACAACCACTGATACTGGAACTGCCATTGACGGAAGCACCTCTGGTTATCAAGGACAAACCACTGGAACAGCTATTCCATGCCCAGCCACCAAGACCATTCGTGGTCGGGTAACTGCCAACAAAGATAAACGTGCCTTAAATGGCGTAACAGTTACCTTGAAAAACGAGTGTGACGGTTCGACACAGAGCTACGTTACGGGTGCTGATGGACGTTATAAGTTTGAAATTTGCGAAGGTTGTGATTATACCATCGAAGCGACAAAAGATAACTTCGGCTCACGTGGAAACAAAATTAAGAAGTTGGGTAAAGGTGGACCAAAAACCATCAACGCCAACTTGAGTATGTTTGAAGAAGGCGATGTAGTAGCAATTGATAATATTTATTATGACTACGGAAGATGTAATATTCGTCCAGATGCGGCTCGTGAATTGGATAGATTAGCCATTACCTTGAAGCGTTATAGAAACATGAGAATAGAAATTCGTTCGCACACGGATAGCCGTGCTACCACAGAATTTAACCAAAAAGTATCAGAAGGACGTTCAAAAGCAGTGGTAAAATATCTTGAAAAACGTGGTGTATCTGCCAGCAGATTGGAAGCCACAGGATACGGAGAATCTCAATTGTTGAACGAATGTGCCGACGGTGTAGAATGTACTGAAGAACAACATTCAGCCAACCGTAGAACAGAATTTAAAGTAATTCAATTGAAGTAAGGATTAATAATTTGTACAAGTGAAAAAACGCCTCATTCGGAAGATTGGGGCGTTTTTATTGCTTACTTACTGCCATTTTCTTATATTCGACAAGTGGTCAAAGCGAAACCTGAGAATTGAATCAGTAGTAATTAGTAAAATAAAGATAAAAAAGGTAACTCGCTGTGCTGCCGCAAATAGGCGAAAGGCTTGATTATAGAATAAAATAACAAAATTTCTATCAATGTAGTATTTTGCTCTTTATTTTTGTAACAGTGACTGGTGTCAAACGAGAGATACAAAAGTGGACAAAATCAACAACAAAATAGAACATTGAACTAACTATTAAAATCGTAAAAATGAAAAGCAAAAATCTAAAAGAATTGAGTGTTGAAGAACTCCTTAAACAACAGAAAACTATCAAATTAGTAACTGGTGTACTTATTGGAATGTTGAGCACATTATTAATTACAGGAATTTCTCTTGCTTTGCAGAAAACAAGTTTCATTTCTTTTGTTATAATACCTTTTGCATTATTACCAATCGTATTTTTAAACTTTACCTCATTAAAGAAAGTTAAGGAAGAACTTAATTCGAGAGAGAACTTGCAGTAAAATACTATTTCAATAGATTTCAAAAAAATAAAAACCATTATTTTTTACCAAAATTATGCTTCTGGTCGTAGCAACCGTTAGGACCTAAAACAGAGCAAGTCAACGAATAGATGATAAAACAAAAAAGAGCCAACTTCAAAATTGGCTCTTTTCACTAAAAATAAATCTATAAAACCTACTGCTTCACAAACTCACCACTTGCACGCAATTCTACGTCTTCGCTTACTACTGCACCTGGCATTCCGCCAACGCCAAAGTCTGTACGTTTGATAGTACCAATGGCTTTGAAACCTGCCAAATCTTTGCCTTGACGGTTTTTACCTTTTCCTACTAAAGTCATATCAAGTGTTACGGGTTTTGTTACTCCTTTAAGCGTCAAGTCGCCAGTAACTTTAAATTTATTGGCAGCTCCTGCTGGTTTGATTGAGGTACTTTTGAAAGTCATAGTTGGGAATTTCTCAGTATCAAACATATCAGCTTTTTGAAGGTGTCCATCACGCATTTCGTTATTAGTCGTAACGCCTTTCATGTCAGCGGTCAAATCAAAAGTGGCATCCGAAAAATCATCTTTTGAAGAAGTGATATTGGCATCAAAACTTTTGAAAGTACCATCCACTTCTGACATCAACAAGTGAGTAACGGTAAAAACTAATTTAGAGTGAGCTTTGTCCACTGTCCATTTTTGGGCAAAACTTGTGGCTGTAACGAATAAAAATGCGAAAATAAAGGTAATTTTTTTCATGATAATAATTGATTTTTGGTTGGAAAATATAAATACTTATTTGGTTAATACGATATTTAAAGCAATTCGGTTGCTTACTGAATTTATAAACTTACCATCTCTACTTTGATAGTATTCTTTTTATTGGGCTGTTTAATTTCATAAGCCACAACCATTTGCTTGTTAAGCACTAAGCCCGTTGGATTGATTCCATTTGCTGAGTCATTTAAGAATAAAGTCTCCGAAACTTTATCTTTACTGACTTTACGGTAAGCAATTTTAGAAATATTATTTTCCTGATTTTGCTCCCAAAACAAAGCGGCATTTTGATTGGCACTTGATAAATACGCATTTTTTGCCGAGCCATCCAACACAAAAAGTTGTTTACCTTCTTGCGTAACCAAACGAATACCTGGCTGGTTTGTTGTACCTGAAAACCAAGCAATTAATGAACTTTTACCGAATACACTTGCCGTTGCTCCGTTGTGGGGACAACCATTAATTTGCCAATTATCGTTGTACAAAATCTGCGGTTTCGAGAATGTCTGTGCATTATCAGTAGAAGCGATTTTGGCAATATCTCTGATGTCATTATTGTTATCTCGGTAATAAATATTCAACGCCCCGTTGGCATCCAAAAGCATACTGATATTACAACAATCACACACCACAGGGTCAATCAATTTTTCATCTTGAAAGATTCCGTTTTTGGTAATTGCCAAACGCAAATCACGTTCTTCGTGCTTGGTACTGTTTTTTACATCCTTTAAATAAGCTACCGCAACTTCATCATTTGCCATCAAAACTGCATCAAAAAATCCTCTCATAATACCCTTGGTAGGGTCAGTATCAACGGGTTGTGGGCTTGTCCAAGTATTACCTTTATCTTTGGAAACACAATAAACAATCTCTGCCGCCCGTCTGCCTACACCAGGCGTTGAAGTATCTGGACGATTT
>JANPGQ010000134.1:0-27978 GCA_031423975.1 Cytophagales bacterium
GGTAAAAGCGACCCCAAACTACAAATGACCGCCATTTCGCTGGGTTACATGAAAGATTTAACCGAAGACCTTTCAATATCGGCTGACATTGGCAAAATGATTGAAACTAATCCCGACCCCAATTTTCCCAATCAATTATCTAATTGGACTTCCCTTTCACTGAGTTATAGTATCAATAAATTTATGCCCAATGCTGATTATACACTCATGTTTGGCAACGAAACCGCCAAGAGATTACGCTTGGGAATATCCTATTATCAATCTTTCAAAGAAGTAGGATTTTTAGATAGAATCAGCTTATCGCCTCGAATAACAACTATTTTTGGAAATCAGGATATCACTTATGCACAATATTGGGCGGGCGGGAGTCTTTATACTGCTGATTCAACAACTACTACCATTAGAAATCCATTTAACCAAAAACTTACCAAATTAGGCAAAAGATTGCAGGCACTCCAAAACAGTACTCAGTCTTATTTTGGCTTAATGGCAGTGGATTTGGCGATGGGAATAAGTGCTATCAAAAACAATTTTCGCCTAACGCTTACGCCGCACCTTGTAAAGCCCGTTCGTTTATATGTAGGCGAAGATATTTCGGTTAATTGGCAGTTTTATGTGGGGGTCTCGTGTGGATATACGTTTAGAGGGAAATAACTGGTAAGTACAGTTATATCAAAAAAAGAGGCAGGAAATCCCGCCTCTTTTGTCCTGTACCCGTGGTCAGTGTCTCCACTGACCAATTGGCGAAAGCAAATTTTAATGATTGATTTAATGTCTATTGATTTGATAATCAAATACTTACTACTATGATTTTTGCTTTCGCAAGTTGGTCAGTGGGGACACTGACCACGGGTGAATTCCACAAAAAAAGAGGCAGGAAATCCCGCCTCTTTTGTCCTTCTAAACCAAAAAACTATCTTTAGAGATGAATTATATTTTACTCATAACTCATCGTTCATAACTAAAATAAGTAACCATTATTCTCAATTGAAGCCTCTGCAATGCGTCTGCGAGCATCTTTTAGGTTCATGGGTTCAATTTTTGTAAAGCGTTTCAAGCCCATTAACATTACTCTCAATTCGTCTCCTTCGGCAAAACTTGTAATGGCTGTACGTCCTTCGTTGCTTACTTTTTCAACGGCGTGATGCAAATAAACCATTGCTGCATCTTTCTGTAGTTCACAAGCCGCTTCGCCACGAATTCCTGATAATTTTTCAACTCTCAAAATTGCCGATTCAGCTACGTAAAGCTCGATCATCATATCCGCCAAATTCATGATTATCTCTTGCTCTTTCTCGAAATTCATCATAAATTTCTGTAAAGCCGCCCCCGCAATCATCAAAGTTGCTTTCTTCAAATTCTTGATAACTTTTTTCTCCGCTACGAACAATCCATCTTCTTCCTCCGCTCCAAAATCTGGAATTGCCATGATTTCTTTGCCAACTGCCATTGCTGCTGGCATCAAATTCAATTCGCCTTTCATGGCACGTTTTACTATTGTACCTACCGAAAGCAAACGGTTGATTTCATTTGTACCTTCAAAAATTTTGTTGATACGTGAATCACGATACGCTCTGTCCATCGGCGCTTCTGCCGAAAAGCCCATGCCACCATAAATCTGTACGCCTTCGTCCACTACAAAATCCAACACTTCCGAACCGTGAACTTTCATCATGGCACATTCAATGGCAAATTGCTCAACGCCTTTTAACTTGGCTTGGGCGGAATCCATTCCACCTTCCAATAAATCCTCAATGGCATCATCAATATTTTGCCCAGCACGATAACACGCTGATTCTGAGGCAAATACTTTGGCGGTCATTTCGGCAATTTTGTGTTTGATTGCTCCAAAATTACTTATGTGTGTGCCAAATTGTTTACGCTCATTTGAATAATTTATTGCCGTAGAAATCACGCCTTTCGATGCTCCCAAAACTGCCGAAGCCAATTTGATACGACCAATATTCAAGATATTTACTGCAATCTTGAAACCGCCTTCACGGATGTACAATTGGTTTTCAACAGGTACAACGCAATCATTAAAAAACACCTGACGAGTTGAAGAACCTTTGATTCCCATCTTGCGTTCCTCTTCGTTCATTGTAATTCCGCCAAATGACTTTTCTACGATGAAAGCCGTCAAAGATTTGTCGTTATCTATTTTGGCAAAAACGATGAATAAATCGGCAAAACCACCGTTGGTAATCCACATTTTTTGTCCGTTGATGATAAAATTCTTACCATCTTCTGATAAAACTGCTTTCGTTTTTCCAGAGTTTGCATCCGACCCCGAATCTGGTTCAGTCAAGCAATAAGCTGCTTTCCATTCTCCTGAGCCAAGTTTTGGCAAATATTTTGATTTTTGTTCTTCGTTTCCGTAATATAAAATGGGTAAAGTTCCGATTCCCGTGTGTGCAGAATACGCCACCGAGAATGAATGTCCCCCACCGCAAGCCTCCGCAACCAACATTGAGGTATTGAAGTTCATGCCAAATCCACCGTATTCTTCTGGAATAGCCGTTCCTAACAGACCTAATTCACCCGCTTTGTCCATCAAACTTACCATCAAATCTGAATTTTTGGCATAATCAATTTCGTCCAAACGTGGGTGTACTTCCGTGCGAAGAAAATCTAAACAAGTTTGAGCAATCATTTGTTGCTCTTCGTTAAATTCTTCGGGAATAAAGATTTGCGAAGCGTCAATATCCTTGATTAAAAACTCGCCTCCTTTAATGGAAGCCTTGCTGTCTGTGAGTGTCATTTTTCTATAATTAAAAATTAAAATGTTTAAATTAAAATTAGCTTTAATCAGCTACAATTTTGGTGGGCTAATATTCACAAATCACAACTCACCAAGTCACAAATAGTATGCTTGCATACTATTTTTCTGTAAAGTTACATAAATAAAAAAATAGTATGCAAGCATACCATTTAAAATATTTTTCTTATTAAAAAACACGACATCTTTGCCGTGCTATACAATCTCTTCGGCTATGTTTTCAGCTTTGTAAGTTGCGGTGTCAATGTTCACTACTTCACTTACTTTTTGCATTACTTCAAAAAAGATAGCGAGTTTTTCTTCACCTATTTTTTCATAAATAGCATTATTAAAGGCAATTACACCTTCTTTTGCCAATTCTCTTTTGCGTTTTCCTTCCTCAGTGAGATAGACGTTTACTACCCTACGGTCGTCTTCATCACTTTCACGGCGAATCCATTTTTTGTCTTCTAATGTCTTCAACATTCTGGTCAAGCTACGAGCTTCTAAACCTAAGGCAGGAGCGATTTTAGTGGCTGGTGTGCCTTTACGGTCAATATTTAATAATACATATCCAATCGCCATCGTCATATCAAACGGAGCTGCATAAGAATTATACATCCGACTGATAGCGTGCCAGCCTGATTTTATGTGATAATCTACGGTTTTATCTGCTTTCATTTTAATAGCAATTTATTGGAAATTAAATTTTTCTAATTATTATGCACTGCATACTATTGTAAAGTTGTAAAATTAATATTTGTTATGCAAGCATACGGTTAAAAAAGAGAATAATTGATAGATTATAAAGGAAAGAGCAAAACTCAAGTTTAGGTAATAAATGAAAAGGTCAGATTTAGCGTTTAGATTAAATCTAACTTCTAAAATCTGACCTCTATTCTTTAAAATCTATGATCTATTTTAAAACATTTTATCTAATTTTTTGAATTGGACTTTGAAACGTTTTTCTTCTTTTACATCTCTAATTTTCACAATGTATTCGCCCGCCGAAAGAGGGTAAGTAGGTAGTAATATTACTTCATTTTGGCTTTTTTGAACAGCATCGCATGGAACGCCCATACCCGTAACAGTATTCAATAATACATCAGTTTCTTTGACATTATCCATTTTTACCCTTATCATTTCCCCTTCTTCGGAAGTATGCAGTGTAACGCCAAAAGTTTCACCATTCATAGCACTAACTTGTACACCCATTGGTGAATATACGTGCATATTTCGTTCAGAATCAAATTCAATGATTCGGTAATGGTTAATAAATCCTCCTGTTGGGTTTTCATCAATGAATGAATTGATTCCATCATCACCGAGGTGTTTGATTTCGCCAATATCATAGAATTTTTCTAAATCTTTACTTCGCTGAATGATGAATTTGCGGCTATTATGCCCCGTTGGCATTATCCAGTTAAGTTGAACGGTTTGTTCGGTAGTGGATATTGTAAGCCCTATCGAAATATTTGAGGTTGCTTTTACGGGACCTTTTAGGGTAGATTTAGCCGTGGAGTTATCCATAACGTCCTTTTTGGGACCCGTCATGGGGGTAACAGATTCAATAAAACTGAGTTCTGATTTAGCTTTGGCTAAGTTCAAAGAACTGAGAATTCCTGTAGGTTGTTTGGGCAACGTTATGAATGCCATACCCGCCAATGATGTACAGGCAATACCCACGCCCAGAATACGTTTGTGAAAGTTTTTCATGAAAAAATGATGGTTGTGATTAATACTTACTTCGGGCGGAAGAGCGGAGGTTGGCGTACTTAGGGTTTAGCAAATATCATTCCAATTTTTAGGGGAGAAACGGAAAAGGAAGGAAAGTAATATACGATTTATTAATTGAATCAGCGAATAATCCCTATAGGTTTTGGAAACCTATAAGGATTATGGATTATACCTCAAAAATAACATCTTCATTTGGTACTCTTAAACGTTCGGAATAAATGCCTTCTGATTTACCAATTCCACAGGCTACAATCATGGTTATTTCTGCTAAATGGGGTAAATTCAAGGCTTTTTTTACTAAATCTGCATCAAATCCTTCCATGGGGCAGGTGTCGTACCCTTCCGATGCTAAACTTAGCATAAAAGTTTGTGCTGCCAAAGCAACGGATTTATGCGTCATTACTCGTTGGTCGCCGTGATTACGAATGCGTAGAAACGGTTTGCTGAAACCCATGAAAAATACGATAATACTTCGCAATAAAGTATTCAGTCCAAAGCGGTCGTAGCGATAAACTAAGGGCATTAGTTTTCGATAATAATCCAAGGCTCGTTTATCTCGTGAGGTCAATTCTTTGCCTTCAAATTGCTTTTTCATATTCGCCAAATTCCAAGCGGCTCGCTGTTTCCATTTGTCTTGACGGGTTACAAAAACCACGGCTTGATTGGCAGTTTTGATGGCAGATTGTCCCATACAAGCGTGCGTAAGGGTATCGTGCATTGATTTTGACTTAACCCAATAAAACTCCCACAACTGCATATTGCTACTATTTGGGGAAAGTACGGCACGGTCTAAACCACGTTTAATTACGGTTTCGTCAAATGGAGCGTTTTCGTCATAAATTCTGACTGAGCGGCGTTTTTGGATGATATTATCGAAATCTTGTGGTTGCATAGTTCTGAAAATGAATTTTATAAATTGATACTTTTATGGAATTACCCCAAACATCGAAAATCGAATAACAAACATCGAATCTTTACTTCTTCAACAAACACGCCATATAAAAACCGTCCAATCCTTCTTCGGCGGTAGAGGTTCTTCTTTCGGATAAAAGTTGCCAATTGTTGGGTTGTTCGGCTAATAATCTTTGAATATGTGCCTCACTTTCAGAAGGTAATAGGCTACACGTGGCAAAAACCATTTTGCCGCCTTGCTTCAACATTTGTGAATATTTTGTGAGAATATCCCATTGAATTACCTTCAAATTATCAATAAATTCGGGTGAAAGTTTCCATTTTGAATCTGGATTTCTACGGATTACGCCCAAGCCCGAACAGGGTACATCCAAAAGCAAACGGTCGGCACTTTCATGGTACTTTTCAAGGGTTTTGGAGTCTATTAATTTTACTTCTATATTATCCACTCCATTGCGTTTGGCACGTTTCATTAGCTCGGTCAGCTTCCATTCTTCGACATCCATTGCCGTGATTTTTCCTTTGTTTTCCATCAATGCTGCCAAATGAAGGGCTTTTCCGCCACCACCAGCACAGGCATCAATGACTCGCATACCTGGTTGTACGTCCAAGAAAGGAGCAACCAACTGAGAGGCAGCATCTTGTATTTCAAAAAGCCCATCTTTGAAATAATCCGTTCTGAAAAGATTGACTCTTTGTTCCAAAAATAGTGCGTGCGGAAATTCGGTAATATCATTGGGAATGAAAGTCTCAATGTCTATTCTGTCCAACATATCCTGCAACGCATCTTGATTGGTCTTCAACGAGTTAGCTCTCAAAACTACGGGAGCTTGACGGTTGAGAGCGTGAATTTCTGCCGTCCATTTTTCAGACCCCAACTCGGCTTCCCCCAAGGCATCGAGCCAGTCGGGTACGGATTCTCTGACTTTACGAATCTTTTGGGCTTCGTCAAATCGGGCTAAAACTTTGCTGGGCGTAATGTGTGAAAACTCTTCCCATTTTGGTAATTCATCAATATTATCAGCATCTGGATTCAACCTTTTGCGGATGATTAACCACGAACCCACGATTTGCCAAAAGTAGGGCGGTTTCAGTTTGTCTTCGTATAAATCATTGCAATACAGCACCATACGCCAGTTTCTGACAATTTCGTAACAGGTTTCAGCAATAAAAGAACGGTCTCGACTGCCCCATTGTTTGTTGGATTTGAGTGTGGCTTCAATCACACGGTCGGCTTGACGGGGATTGTGCTGTTGGAATATTTCTTGCAATGTTTTGACAGTTGCCAAGACCAAGGGACGATGGAGACGCATATTTTTAGTAATCAGTAAACGTTATCAGTGAATTTGATAAGGAGTGCAAATTTCGGGAAAATTAGTGAGAATCACGAATTGAGAAGAATTTTGAATTAGATGAATATTTTTTGAAAAATAATCCAATAATTTTTCAAGCCTAAAACAAAAGTATATCGTTGAGCGTTTTATAGTTATATTATTCAAAAAACCAAAAGCCCTGCCTGTGTGTGGGGCTTTTTGTTTGCCATTAAATCAAGAATTTGTATATTCGTATCATCAACGAAACATAACGATTTCAAACTATGATTAAGATAGACCATATAGTAGAAATTGAAGACTATTTAGCCTTTGAAAGAGAGAGCTTAACCAAAAATGAGTTTCTTTTTCAAAGTATTATTCCAAAATCTGCTTCATCGTTTGAACATAATATTGTTACTGGAAATTTATCTGCTCATGTTTGGTTTCATCTTCGTAAATCGAACAAAGATGTTTTTCAGAATAATATGAGAATATATAATCCTGTTAATCAGAGTTTTATGTACCCTGATATTGTAGTGAGTGATGGAAGACCAATTTTCAGAGAAGATGGGAAATTAGACAATTTGATGAATCCTGTAATGATTGTGGAAGTGTTGTCTCCTACAACAGCAGTGTATGATAAATCTGATAAGTTTATTGCTTGCAAAACTATTCCATCCCTTCAAGAGTATGTTTTAGTTTCGACAGATACACCCGAAATAGAAATTTATAGACGTGAAAACGAAGACCATTGGACATTGATAAAAGAACGAGACCCAAATAATAAAATTCACTTTAATTCAATAGATTTTGAATTTGAATTAGGTGAGATTTATGAGAGAAAATAAATCAAAAAAGCCTTGCAAAATCATTTTGCAAGGCTTTTTTGATATTTAGGGATAAGTTTTATTGTCCAAACAAATCACTCGAAAGATATCTGTCTCCTCTATCACAAATAATACATACAATCACACCAGATTCTAATTCCTGGGCTAATCTGACCGCTGCTGCCGCCGACCCTCCGCTACTCATTCCGCCAAAAACTGCTTCTTCTTTCGCCAAACGATTTGCCATTACACGAGCTTCGGCTTCTGAAATATCCATGATTCTATCGACCCTTGCGGCATCAAAAATCATGGGTAAATATTCTTTTGACCAACGTCTAATGCCTGGAATTTTTGAACCTTCTGTCGGCTGACAACCCACAATTTGTACGTTATGATTTTGCTCTTTCAAGTACATTGAAGTTCCCATAATAGTCCCCGTTGTTCCCATCGAACTCACAAAGTGGGTTACTTCGCCGTTGGTATCTTTCCAAATTTCGGGACCCGTTGTGCGGTAATGAGCCAAATAATTATCAGGATTGCCAAACTGGTCGAGCATGAAATATCCACCTTTTTTCATTTGAGTTTCGGCATAATCTCTTGAACCTTCAATACCTTCTTCGGCAGGAGTAAGAATTACTTTTGCTCCAAAAGCCTCCATCGTTAGTACACGCTCACGGGTTGAATTTTCAGGCATAACTAACTCAATTTCGAGGTTATACAATCGTGCAATCATGGCTAAAGCGATACCTGTGTTGCCCGAAGTTGCTTCGATGAGCTTCATGTCAGGCTCAATTTCTCCACGGTCAACTGCTCCTTTAATCATGCTAAGAGCCGCACGGTCTTTCACAGAACCGCCTGGATTATGTCCTTCTAATTTTCCGTAAATCTTGACGTTAGGATTCGGATTGATTCGGTTTAATTCTACGATGGGCGTGTTGCCCACTAAGTCTAATATTGTCATTATTTATAAATTAAATTCTTACTGCAAAATCTTAACTTGTTCTTGATGATAAATCTTGGTGTTTTCGGGTACGCTGCGGGTGAGCCAAACGTTTCCGCCAATGACAGAATTTGCCCCTACAACGGTTTCTCCGCCCAGAATAGTTGCTCCTGCATAAATTACTACGCCGTCTTCAATGGTTGGGTGGCGCTTCATAGAAGCCATAGATTTACTTACCGATAATGCCCCCAACGTTACGCCTTGGTAGATTTTTACGTTTTTGCCAATGGTAGTAGTCTCTCCAATAACTATACCCGTCCCGTGGTCGATGGTGAAAAATTCATCAATTTCTGCTCCTGGATGAATATCAATCCCTGTTTTGGAATGTGCATACTCTGTCAAAATTCTTGGTACAAGTGGTACTTCCAATTTCAATAACGCATTTGCCAAACGATAAAAAATGATAGCGTAAAATCCTGGATATGCCCTGATGACCTCATATTCGCTTTGAGCGGCAGGGTCTCCAGCCATAATTGCCTGGACATCAGTCAATAAGACCCGATAAATTTCTGGAAGCTGTTGAATATATACGCTCGCAATTTGGCGTGGACTATCTTGCAAATGCTGTTTCATCGACCTCAACATCCGTGTCAATCGTAATTCTATTTGGTCAAAAGCCTCTTGCAATTCATCCACACAGCCAAAATGTTTTTGGGTTTGTTCGGGAAACATCGCCAGCATAATGTCCGTAAAAAGTTCCTTTACCACCGTTGTGGACGGAAAAGTATTGGATTGAGAGTGCTTTTTACACAGTTGTTCTAAGAAGGATTTTGGTAACGTCATAATGGTTGGATAGTAGATTGAAGACTACATTTCAAAATTAACGATAAATCTTGTGGAATGATTCGTGATGATTGGGAAAAAGAGTAAATTTGGCTGCGTAATTATTGGTGGAAAATGATTTGATGATAAAATGTTGAGTGGCGATACGGATTATTTTCTACTCCACCGAAAAGTGAATCTGTGGCAAATACCCAGCCCTAAAAACCTCCACATAACTAAAAGGTGTCAAAACATTCACTTCTTGATTTCTTTCAAATTCCAGAACTTTTGAATAGCCACTGAACGACCATTGATAAAGGTTTTGCTGAAACCACAAATAGGCTTCGACAGAGTCATGTAGGCTTATAAAAGTGCCATCTGGCAAGGTAGATAAACTGGCTTTAAAGGTCTTTTGAGTACCTTTTTTATCTAATCTTTCCAAATGAATCAAATGGTCGATAACATCCATTTTGACGTTTCCTGCTAATCCATATCGTTCGCTATTTGCCAAAAGCCATAGGTTTTTGAACCGCTTAAAATCTGCATTGCGACAAAATCCACAAGGGCGATGACCCGCCGAAAAAGCGGTGGCTTCATCCAAGAAAAACAACTCCGTCCAACGGTTAGGAGTCATCACTTTTCTTTGGAAGTTTTTGTATTCCAACACGCACGTTATCCAATATTTCACGGCATAATTTCTGACAATCTCTTGGTTTGTGTTGTGGATAATACCTCTATTACCCGTCCACGCTCCACGTTCTGGGGTGGCGGTTAGCGTACTAAAAGGGCTTATTCTGTTTTGGAGGGGCATATTTTATGAAAGCTATCGACAATTGGCTGTCAGGTATCGGCTGTGCAATATTTGCTAATATTTCCAATTTAATGATAAAACTTGTAGAACAATGAGTGAGAGGTGTAAAATGAGATAATTTTTGATTTATTATAAAAATAATTATTTGTCATACAACCCTTTCATGATTTTATACGTCTAAGGAATAAATTTATTTACCGTTTGATAAATGGGTTTGTAGAGTTCGCTTATTTCTCTTTCATTTGTGTAATTTATTTTACCTAATTAAAATGTCTCCTACTATGAAAAATCGTCTATTATTCAGTGTATTAGCTACGCTTTTGTGCCAATTGACAATCGCCCAAAGTATCACTTCAAACTCGCCTCTCTGTGTTGATAGCAGACCCACTTTACAGCTAAAAGCCTCGGGCGGAACGACATATCAATGGTCTGGACCCAATAATTTTTTCTCTAACGACCAAAACCCTTCCATTACCAACGCAAGTTACGTTAATGCGGGTAATTATACCTGTGTGATTGATGGAAAAACTACCCTGGCACTCTTTGCAAAAATTGGAAAACTGGATGGATTTTGGTACGTTTCTTTTGGCGTGAATGGAGCAAAATTAAACCTGAATGCCTACTCAAGTTTAGGGTACAGTGGGAGTAATTTTACTTTCAATTGGACTGGTCCAAATGGATTTGTAAGCAATAGTCAATACAATACGCTTTCGGAAATTAATAAAAAAATGGAAGGTTTTTATACCGTTAATGTTAAAGATGAATTTGGCTGTAACTATAATTCTACATCGGGTCAAGTTAAATTCAATAATTCAGATTGCCCTTACATACCCGTAGTGTATGCTGAATCTTATGCAAATTCTAATGGCTGGAGTAATTCTGGACAAGGAAACATCAATATTGATGTTTGTGAGGGTACAAATCTAACGCTCAGAACTGACACAACGGGTTGGGGTAAATCTTCCATTCAATGGTATAAAGATGATAAAATAATTCAAAATGCAAATGGATTAACAACCACTACTAAGGCGGAAGGAGCATATTATGCAAATATTATAAAGGGTGGATGTTCATATAACACCTATAAAATATTAGTTAAATACAATGCTAATTTTATGCCCTTAATCGTTTATTCTCCCGTTGCGGATGTTTTGAAAACAGAACGAGTAATTTGTAAAAACCAAGGTTATACAACCTTTAATTTTAGTGGATATGATAGAAATTTTTATGCCAATACTGAAATCAAACAATGGTATAAAGATGGCGTACCGATAGAAGATAGTAATAAAAACAGCTTGAAAGCAACCGATGCGGGGGTTTATCAACTGAAAGTAAAAAGAGGACAATGTGAAGGGCTTTCTTATCCAGTTACTGTAAAAAAAGCGGATAAAATTGAAACTAAATTTTATTTTGATAATTATAGCTTAAATACCAAAACCTTGAAAGTATGTAGTGAAAATCAACAAAACATCTATGTCTATGCCGAAGGAGCAGGGGATAAAAAAATATTTAAGAACGGACAGTTGTTTATCAATATTCAAGATAGTGGTTACATCAATTCCTTTAATATAACTCAACAATCAGGCACGTATGTTTTGCAAACTTCGCAAGGAGGATGTACGGCTAATGATACGCTAAGACTGGAATATGGTAAGACAAATTCACTTCCGATAGAGGGAGGAAATTATTTTTCATCTTGTAGCAATCCATCATCACCTTATTTTTATGTATCTAATTTTGCGGGTGCAATCAGTAACTATACACGATGGGAAAGAGACGGTACATTATTTAATGTGGGGTCCAGTTACATCTATCCCAATAACAGTAATGGGGTTTATCAAGCTAAATATGATAATCCTAATACGGGTTGCACGGGAGTTTCTGAAAAAGTTGTGGTTAATATACCCGCAAATCCCTCAAAACAGATTATCAAAATTGTTAATTCGCCCAAGAAAATAAAACTCTGCAAGAACCTAAAAGCATCGGCAATTCTTCAAACAAACTATGCTTACAGTAATGCCACTTGGAAGAAAGATGGTAAAATTTATGATACAGGCAATATTTCCAGTGCCGTAGTTACTGAGGCAGGAAAATATTGGTACGAATATAACACAGGTTCATGCGTAATTTATTCTGATACTGTGGAAGTAACTGTGGACGAAATCCCAAAAGTTACCTTGACCCAAAGTTGTAATGCTGCCAACAATGCGGTTAAACTTTCAGCTAATAAGTTGGCAGGAGTACAGTACAATTGGTTCAGAAATGGCACTGTTTTGAAGGATGTAAAAGATACCATTTTTACAACAGCACAAAGTGGAACTTATCAGGTTGAAGCCTCTCAAAATGGTTGTTATGCAGCTTCTAATGAATTGAATTTAGGTGTAATTATTTCAGAAATTACTACTATCTGTAACGGAGACTCTTTGACATTAAAATCGACAGGGGATTTACTACAATCATACGCTTGGACAGGTCCAAATAATTTTAAAAGTAACTTACAAGATGTAGTATTAAACAAAACTTCCAAGAAAAATCAAGGTCAATATAGCATTCAGGCAACGGACAAAAATGGCTGTTCTTTCAAAACACAGACCAATGTGGTCGTTAATGATTATCCTGCCTTCATCCTTCCGAAGACCTTCACCGCTTGTGCAGGAACAGATTTTGAATTTACTAATATTTACCCTCCCTCACTTACGGATTCCACGGAAACAATTGGATATTTTTATGTAACAACTCCTGCTCAAAGTATAAGTTATCAATCACCATACCTCAATAATGTGTCTGCCAAAGATGCTGGTATTTATAATTTTACTATTTATCCAAGTCAAGGTAGTTGTATTGCCAAAGCAACCACCCAACTGATTGTGGATGCCTCGGCAAATTGTAAAAATATTGTTGTAGATAATACGGTTAGTACCAATAAATGCGTTGATTCCCCTTTAATAATACCTTTTAAAACAACGGGTACTTTCAATTCAGGAACAACTTTTAAGGCTTTTTATGAGCAATTAGTTACTACTACGGACGGCACTAAAACACAGAAAATCCTCATTGGGTCTGCTCAGAAAAGCCCCATTGTTATAGACCCTAAAAAGCTGAATCCAGGATATAGTTATTTTATCAAAGTAGAAACAGAAGATGGAACACTATCAAAAGGAAAGTATTTTATAGCAAAATATCCTGATTATAATTCAATCACTGAGACTCAGAGCTATAACCGATTTAGTGATTGTTCAAGCCTATCTTTAAGGCTCAATAATACAGTTCGTTTTGGAACAAAGGTACAGTGGTTTTTGGAGGACGATACCTTGAAAAATGCCAATACCGCTAATTATACTGCCTTGAAGTCGGGAACTTATAGCCTAAAAACCCTTGATACAGCTGGCTGTGTGGCAACGTATAGACAAAAAGTAAGCATCGGAAAATTGGATAAACCCATCATTAATTCATATTCAAGCGTTTATGGGAGAGACTTAAACGTAAGTGAAATTGGCTGCTTTTCGGGTGATTTATCGTTAAGCACCAACTATTATTCAAACGTAAAATATACTTGGAAACGAAACGGAATTCCTCAGACTTCTAACTATACGGGCATACTCACAAAATTGGGTGGTAAATACACCGTTGAGATTGAACAGGCATCCTGCAAGGCGGTTTCAGATACCTTTACGGTAACGGTTAATCCTAATAAGAAAGTCAGTTTGATTGCGGCACAATATGGAAATGATACTTTATCTGCTTATATATCCGTAACAGGGCTAAATACTACCAACAATAATATTTACCAGATTTTTAAAGAAAATAAACTCTTTGCAGAAGGAACAAACGGAGCTATTTATGTAAAAGAGCAAGGAAAATATTTTTATAAAGTAGTGGATGGAGACTGTGAGGCAATATCTAATGTATTGGATGTTAAGTTGATTCCCCCTTTCTTGGGTGGAGCAAAGATGTTTTTGAACGGACAATCCAATAGCATTGCCGAGGTTTGTGATAGTGTATCAATAAAAAATATTACTGGAACTTCACCTTATGCGTATTCGACAAAGCAAGTGGCAAAACGCAAATATACCGCTACTCGCAATGGTGTGGTGCTACCAACTTTTAGCTCCGACGACGGTGTTTATACCAATGCCAAATTGATAAATTATAATCAATATTTTTATCTCTTTTTTACTAAATTGGGCAAATATAAAGTGGTAGAAGAGGTTACTTTTATCGATAGTACAAAAGCCATTGCTCGGTTTGATAGTATCGTTGTGAGCCTTGGTTCGCCCATTAAATTAGGAAATCAAGTTACCATGAATTCTGTTACCTGTAATGATTCATTATTTATTTACGGAGAAAGCGGCTACTTAAATCAGCGACCAGTGGCATATACTTGGAAAAAAGATGGAGCTGTTTTTAGAAAGACTGCCGCTGTAAATAATGGTAATACGTTGGTAACAAAGACTTCAGGTGTATATATCTTGGAAACAACATATAAAGGAGGCTGTACAGCGATTTCGTCACCCCAGAAAGTGGAAATTGGGAATATAAAAATATTGACCGATACGTCTACAAAAATACTTTGTGATGGAGCAATTTTGCCTTTAAGAATCAATAGTTTGTTGGGTACACTTTCTGACACTACCAAAATCTATACTCAATGGCAAAAAGACGGGAAAGATTACATAAAAACAGTTGATAATAACCCGTATAATACAATAACTGCCAAAGAACCAGGTATTTATACGGTAAAAGTACAGCAAGATAAATGTCAAGGTGTTTCTCCTGCAATGGTTGTAAAATATGATAAAATCCATAATTCTATCAATATAAGTGATTCCACCCAGTTTTGTAAGGGCAATGTTTTGACCTTGAAAACTAATGATGAATCAACACTTTCGAACTTGTGGGAACGTAATGGAAATTTTATATTGGACGCTACTAAAGCTACGCTTGATACTAAACAAGATGGAACATACAGAGCCTTGAACCGAAGAGGGAGTTGCTGGAATTATACGCTAACCGCTAAAGCAAAATTGCTAGAAAATATTCCCCCAACGGCTATCATCACGGGAGATAAAGAAATTAACTACGCCGATACTGCCAAGGTGTCAATCGCCTTTACATCATATAGCCCGTGGACTTTCAAACTGTCGGATGGAAAGCAATACACCGCTACAAAATCACCGTTTGAAGTTTCGTTGAAACCCCAGTTTTCAACCAATTATACTTTAACAGAAGTGAAAAATGTATGCGGAACGGGTACAATTTCTGGAACTGCCAATATCAAAGTTTTGATTCTTTCAAGTGAATTAGAAGAAGGGGTAAACCTCAATGTTTTCCCTGTGCCCAGTAAAGAAGATGTCAGTATTCAGTTGATTTTAGATAAACCCGAAACGATGGAATGGACGTTAAATAATACATTGGGGAACATTTTACAAACCGAAAAACAGGCTAATAAAAGCACCAGACATGAAGGCAATGTATCGTTAAAATCTCTACCAGAAGGCGTTTATTTCTTGCGAGTGCAAATAGGAGAAAAGTCCTTGATTCGGAAGATTGTCAAAACAAATTAGCAGTAAAAAGTAAAGCTGTGTATAAAGATTTGACAATTTTTTAAAAATTGTCAAATCTACTTCCTGAAATTGGATTATTCCAAAGGTTTTTTTTAGTTTAACTGTGTAATATCATATCCGCCGCTTTCTCCGCAACAGCAATCGTTGGGGCATTGGTATTTCCCGAAATTACCACTGGCATCACTGAAGCATCCACTACTCTAACGCCTGATAAGCCTCTGACTTTCAAGGACTCAGGCGATACCACCGCATTATTATCCACACCCATCGTACACGTACCGCAAGGGTGATAGACGGTTTCGCAATGGTTCAAAATGTGTTCAATTAGTTGCTCGTCGGTCTCCGAATTTTTGGGAAAATTCAACTGATTTTCTTTTCTGAAAGGAGCGAAGGCATCCGACAAAAGCACTTCTTTTGCTTTTTTTACACCCCTTAGCATAGTGGCTAAATCTTCACCGTTGATATCTGAAAAATACTGTGGGTCAATCAGCGGTGCATCGGTGGCTTTGTTGGAATGCAATCCTACATAACCTCTACTTTTGGGCGTAATAATGGTTGGTAAAATCGTAAATCCTTCTGTTTTAGGTAAACTTGCCAAATCGTGGATGTCTTCGCCCATCACGGGGGCGAAGTGAAATTGCATATCGGGGCGGTCTAAATTTGGTAAAGTTTTGAAAAATGAACAGGCTTCCAAAGGGCTGGAAGCCAAAGGTCCTTGTTTCTGCACAAAATATTTAAAGGCATTTCCCAAAACCCAAGGGAAACGCTCGGCATTGTTGTAAGTAAGGCGTTGATTACAAAAAACGTTTAGATTGGTAAAAAGATGGTCGGAAAGATTTTGCCCAACACCCTTCAAGTCCACCTTCGATTCTATACCAAAACCTTTTAAATAATCAGCATTGCCAATGCCAGAAAGCATCAAGATTTGAGGACTCTGAAACGCTCCCGCCGACACAATTACTTCTTGATTGACGTATATTTTCTCAGTAGCTCCCGACTTCGTTTTAATAATTTCTATGCCAATAACTTTATCATTTTCTATTAATAATTGCTTGGTAAGTGTGTTAGTCAAAACCGTCAGGTTTGGTCTTGATAAAATAGGTACTAAAAAAGCCGAAGCCGTAGAATGCCGTTTGGCATCTTTGATGGTGAATTGAAATTTGCCCGCACCTTCTTGCGTAGCACCGTTAAAGTCCTGATTTTCAGGAATTCCACATTCAATATTGGCTTGCACGAAGGCATCAGCCAAGGGCGTAATGAACCGATTATGGGTAACATTCAACAAACCTCCCTGAGCGTGGAACTCGTTGGAAATCTGTTCATTATGTTCTGATTTTTTGAAATAGGGCAACATCGACTCATAACCCCAACCCTTATTGCCAGAGTGTTCCCAACTGTCATAATCCTCCCGATTGCCACGAATGTATGCCATGCAATTGATGGAAGAACTGCCGCCCAAAGTCTTACCTCGAGGCTGGTACATTCTGCGATTTTTGACGTGTTTTTGGGGTTCGGTAAAGAAATCCCAATTGAGACTTTTGTCATAATTGAGCTTGGAATACGCCGCAGGAATATGGATATTCATGTTGGAATCTTTGCCGCCTGCCTCAATCAACAACACGCTGATTTTAGGGTTTTCAGAAAGGCGATTTGCCAGTACACAGCCAGCCGAACCAGCTCCGATAATGATATAGTCGGGTTTCATGATTTTATTGTTGAGTGAATATATTTGTAGTGTAAATTACTATTTTATCGTTGAATAATGCTGTTTTTGGGTGTAAAAAGATAGAGGAAAAAGTGTATTTTTGTAGATACTATTTTCAAAACTATTAAATATCAACTAACCACTAAAAAATGTCCGATTTTGAAATTTACTTACCTCTTGGTTTTCAGCATATTACCGATTTGAAAGGTTACGACCATATCCTTTTTGTGGTGGCTCTGTGTGCAATTTTTCGCTTGAAAGATTGGAAGAAAGTGGCATTTTTGGTTACAGCTTTTACCATTGGGCATTCCGTAACTTTAGCTTTGGCTACGCTCAATATCATCACGTATAGTACCAAATTAATTGAACTATTAATTCCCATCACCATCTTTTTGACCTGCGTTCTGAATTTTTTTCATAAATCTTCAGAATATTCTTTGGACAGAGAAAAGCCATCATTTTTCCGCTATCCAATGGCAATGGCATTTGGTTTAATTCACGGAATGGGTTTTTCAAATTACCTCAGAAGTCTTTTGGGAAAGGAAGAATCAATCTGGCAACCACTCTTGGCTTTTAACGTTGGTTTGGAGATTGGGCAGTTGGTAATTGTAACTATCTCACTGATTGTCAGTTCGTTATTGTTGGATATTTTTCGTGTAAAGAAGCATGATTGGAATTTGATTCTCTCTGGAATGGTGGTGGGTGTAGCCCTCACGCTTATACGTGATGCCAAGTTTTGGGAATAAATTATTAGACCACAGATAGTACCTACAATGGAATTATGGGTACTATCTGTGGTATAATAATTATCACATCTCACCCCTTCCAATCGCCCCAACTGCCATCCTCGACAATTCATTTATCCCATAAATCAATCCGCTAAATCGTGGGTCTTTCGTCAGCCCTGCCTTCCATCTTGCATAGATTTGTTGCATAATAACTACATTCTTATACAAACCAAAAACATAGTAAAACAAGATATCTGAAACGTCTCGCCCCGTCTTTTGTGCGTATCGCTCTACTACTTCTTTACGAGTCAAATTGCCAGCTAACCATGTGATATTGAATGATTTAAGAAAATCTCCATCACCTTCTTCACACCAATAGGCAAGGCTTGCTCCCAAGTCCATCAAAGGGTCGCCAACGGTGGACATTTCCCAATCTAACACGCCCAAAATTTCAGTCAAGTTATCTGGATTAAGGATTACATTATCATACTTATAGTCGTTATGCAAAAAAGCAGGAGCTTGCGGACGAGGCATATTTGCCCGAAGCCAAGCGGCAGTTTCTACCATCGCAGCAATATCATCGGTCTGGGATTTCTCGTACCTTCCTATCCAACCTTCCACTTGCCTTTGTACGTAGCCTTCTGGTTTGCCCAAATTAATTAAACCCGTGTTTTCAATGTCTAACAAATGTAAATCTTCCAAGTTATCTATCAGGTTTTCAGACAATTGCCTCATGGTAGATTCTGGAATATTCATTTTCAAAGCATCTTTTCCTCTGAAAATTACGCCCTGTACTCGCTCCATCATATAAAACTGACAGCCCATGATTGCCTCATCTTCACAGAATATTACGGGTTGTGGTACTTTCGGATAACTGGGTTTCAGCAATGACAAAACCTTATATTCACGCCCCATATCATGGGCAGATTTGATATTTGCTCCAAATGGCGGGCGACGCAACACGTATTCATGCGAGATAGTTTTTATCAAATAAGTCAAATTAGAAAAACCACCTGGAAACTGCGTAATAGAAATAATGTTCTCAAAATCAGGCATCTGTGATTTGAAGTATTCATTCAAAATATCAAGATTCAATTCTTCGCCTTGACGAGTTTGAGTAGCTTGGTCAATCTTTATTTCGGACATATTTTTTGGTTTTGTTCTTCCCGAAAGATAAACCTTTTTACGATTATAAAAAATAAAAAACCACCGAAATAAATCCTCGGTGGTTTTGGGTTAGCATTCAGGAAAATCTTTAAACGCTTACTCAGATTTTAAAATATTTTTAGCAGTAGCAATTGCCTCTTTCGCCCATAAAAGGTGCATTTTTCCAGAATAGTGCAATTGGTCACTGGCAAAATAATCAGCAGCCGTATTCTTTCTCGAAATCTCGGTGATGTCAATAAAAATAATCCCCATTTTCTGACATTCATTTTTTGCTACATTATTGAAAGCATCAATTTCTTCTCCAATTTTTTGAGAATTTCCATTTTTTCCATAAGGCGATGTTCCCCAATCTGGAATCGAAAATACAAAAACTCGTTTAGGTTGATTTTTGGCAAAACTTATGCTGGTATTCAGCAATGCCCTAAATTCAGTACGATACTTATCCATACTTTGTCCACGATACTGATTGTTTACACCAATCAACAACGAAACCATGTCATATTGTTCCGTATTTTTTTGGGCATTAATCGCATCTATTAATTCCTCAGTTGTCCAACCCGTCCGTGCGATGATGTCATGCTTTGTAAAATAAAAGTCATTTTTTAGTAAATCAATCAACTGCAAACTCCAACGGTCTTTTTCTTCCACACTCTGACCAACGGTATAAGAATCGCCCAAAGCTAAGAATTTTCGTTGGGCAAGATTATTGCTTGGTGGGTTGGGCGTAGTAGGAATTACTGAAACAATTGTTCCACCAGAATTTGGCATTGGTTCGGATGGATTTGAACTGCACGCAGTAATGGCAAATATATAAAGTAATAATGTGGTGATTTTACGCATTTTCAGACTTCTTAGATTTTATTATTTAAGGCTCACTACCCAATAAAATCATTTTATTGGATTCTCACGGGTTTAATTCATTAGAAAAACATACGTAAAATTTTGAAATTCAGATTGTTAGAGTGGTATTGATTTGATAGATGTTAAATCAATTTTTCGGTCGAAATTTCCGTTTTCGTATCAAAAATCAAAATTCCTTCATGTTTATCATTCATTTGTCCCATCAGCATTCCTTTTTTGTTCCAAACCGAAGATTTTCCTGCACAATTATATTCGCCTGTTTGTCCAATGCAATTTGCCATCAAAACCGTCATGGAATAATTTTTGGCAATGTTGGCAAGAATGTTTAAATCTTTATCGACTCCATTGTAGGAATTGACCGTACTGGCAATATAAACATTTGCTCCCAATTGATAAGCATTTGCCGAATGTTCGGGAATAGATAATTCGTAGCAAATCGCCAACGCAACCTGATTATTAGATAGAAAGGTATGATGATTTCCTGCTACGAAAAATGGCGTTTCAGAAGAATGTAAATGTTGCTTGGAATAAGTTTGTCGAGGTTGATTTGGCTGAAAAATCACTGTACTAATCCGTATTCCTGTATCAATTCGGGTAGGTACACCAATGCCAATCGTAATGTGTTGATTATCACTTATTTCCTGAAAAATATCAAACCTTGTATCGTCTTGCGTAGTGGCTAAATCTTGGCAAAGTTCTGGTTCATAGCCAGTGATGGATAATTCTGGAAAGATTATCATATTGACTTCCTCAGCAATCGCCAAGTCAATTAATCGCCTGTGATTCAAGATGTTGGCTTCAATATCACCTTTGATGGGGCGAGTTTGGGCTACGGAAATTTTCATAATTGTACAAAATTTATTTCATCCATTTCAACTTATTCACCTGCCGTCCAATCCTTTTCCCTTGTTCCAAACCCACGTCACAAGCCTGACGAAAATGGATTCCTCCATAAATTCTGGACATGGATGCTTCTTGGGCGGCTTCATCGAAACTCTTAAATTGACGAGGTACTAATTTATCCCGAAGATAATCAGTTTGGTCGATGAAGGCATATTGATTACCAAAAATATCACTCAAAACCTCCGCCGATGCTCCCCATTGCGTAGAATGTCCAGAGGTATATTCAGGAAATGCAGGGGTCAAAAAAGATGGTTTGAAACGTTTATCAATTACTTCTCTGATATAATTAATGGGTCTGATGCAACTGGTGGCATATTTTACTGCCCAGCAACAGATAAAAGCATCGTTTAGAGCAATGCCCGTTTTGGCGTAGGCGTAGGCAAATTTATCCAATGAAGCCTTGTCTTTCTCGAGGGCATTTACCAAAATATGAATCGTATGTCCGCCTGGAGTGTAGGTTACAAGGGCATCGTCTCGCCAATATTCTGCAATCAGTCTTTGCTCAAAAGTCAACTCACGAGAGATTTCGTAACATTCCATTGCTTGTTTATAAAAATCGGAGTTGGGTTCTTTGGAGAACGGAATTGGGTCGGCAGGGCGAGTTTGGGCAGCAATATTTGGTAAAAATGTACGATTTTTCCCCCAAGTCGGTTGAATAGAAATCCCTGCTTTGGTCTTGCTATCATCCCAAGAAGAACCCTTTGGAGCTTCAAAATGACCATAATCTTTCGCCACGGTTTCTTCCATACTTTCCCGATGTCCTCCGTCTGTTTTCGAGTACGCATATACATAAGTTGCCATCGCTCGCCCGTATTGAATGGATTGCTCCATCAGTTTAGGATCTTTATATTTCTTTTGAAAACGTATTTTGTTACCATTTTGTAAAGTATCCAAGGATTTGCGGATGTAATTATAATCTGCCAAAGTATTATAAAGATATGAAAAAAGACTATCTGAAACTGAGTGCATGGCTTCGTCTGCTACCACATCCCAAAGCAAATTTGGGGTAGGAGGAGGGGGAGGCGAGTTGAAACCGTCCAATTGTTTTGCCATCGAACGGTAATTATACGAGCCAACCACCACAGACTCGTATAAAGTAAGTCCCACATATCCGTGCATACGGGCGGCGTTGGTCGGAGCAATACCCGATTTCATAATTAAAGTATTCAATAATCGGACGTATTGTTTAGGAATATTCGCCTCTATTTCAGCCGTGTTTTTAAGATGCGGTTTTTGAGCAATACCATTTTTAATATTGCCTAAGGAGAAAGTAAGGATTATTAGAAGAAAATAGGGAATATTATTTTTCGTCATTTTTATAGTTTGCTTTATGGGTTAAATTATATCCTAAAGTTAAAAATATTTAGCTATGTGATTCCATTTTTAAGGGCTTAAAAACTTGGTTTTTAGGTAGTTAAAAGAGAGCAAAAATGACTCCAAAAAAAATGTTAAAAAAATAAAAAAGCCCTTTTTTGCAAAATTTGGCATGATTTTGGCTCTATTTTCTATGTACTTATCTATCAACCGCCGATTTATAATTAGTGTAAAAATAAAAGTAGAAAGTTTTGTTTTTTCCAAATAAATCATTTTACTTTGGGATGCAACTCGGATTTCGTTTTCATCATTTATCTAATTTTCGCCTAAGAGATAAAGAGAACCAAGAGCCAATTCCCTAATTTAAAAGCCAAGTAGTTAAGATAAAATTCATTATTCGCCAGTATTTCCGCCAAATGAGATACTGTGATGAGTTTTAACATCCGTTCCGCCGCCCTTGTGAGCTGGATGATTTTCATGTTATAGCCTGATTTATTGGGTAAAAAGCAAGAGAGGACAAACTATTCTGGTCGCCGCTTGAAGTGTCCTTACTTCACAATTCAATCTTATACTCAATGATTTAGGGCAGTTTGCTTGACCACCGCCACTATGGGTCATTCACAATCTTAAATTTCCTTACAAACACACGTTAAAACCGTTCGTATCCGCTATCCTGAGGTTCAGGGTATCTCATGTCTGCTTTGAAAATTTTCAATTTTCTCTGCTTGTGATACTCCTTTGTCCTTTCGGTACTACTACGCACGCCCTTTAACGAATATCTCGAAATATTCGTGGCAATCATGTTTGATGGTTGCTTGAAAATATTTACCCAACAATCCGCCCAAATAAATCAATAAAGTTTCTATTATGAAAAACTTTACTGCTGCAATGCTTTCATTTTATGAAAGTGTAGTTTCCAATTCATCACAGCCAAAAACTGTAAAAAAATCGGAAGCGGAGTCAATCCGCAATTACCGTGCCAACCTTTTTAATAATATTCCGACAAGAAATTTTTTGTGGGGATTTTATGGTATTTTCTTAGGCTTATTAAATACAGTCAAAGGTCGAGTTTCGTCCTTTGGTGCTGTACTTAGTAGTTTAGGGAAATATCGTAGCTGTTTAGACTTGGTTACGGTCAGTAGGGTTTACCCAACCATTGGCAAGGCTTCTATCACAAGTAGAAGCCTTATCGGTGTTTTTGTTGCACTATTGATTTTGAATGGTCAGATTGCCCAAGCACAATGTACAACGGGTTGTAATGCAATTGCTATTAGCGGTGGTACATACAACTTTACAGGGAATCAAACATTGTGTATTACTTCCAATGTGAGTTCATTGAATCTGAATTTTAGTGGAACGGGAAATACCATCTGTTTGGGCACGGGTATTACTTGGACACAAAATAGTGCAAATTTTGCGGGAGTTACCATCAATGTGTATGGTACTTTTAATATGAACGGAAGTTATAATTTTAATTCGGCTACTGTTATCAATGTTAAATCTGGCGCTACGTTAAATACCAATGCTACCAGTTTTGGAAATAATGTTACCATCAATAATGAAGGGACGGTTAATTTTACTACTACTTCGCAAGTAACTGCTCAAGGGTCATTTGTATTTAATAACATTGGTGCTAATTCGGTAGTCAATGCTTTGTCTAATTCTTTATTTTTATTGGGTAGTGGAGCTACTTTTATTAATGATGGTACAGTAAGTTTTGCCAGTGTTGAAAATAGTGATGCTTTATTGTTCAGAAATACAGGAACAGGTGTAATTACGATTGATGGAACGCTTTATAATCACGGAAATATCATTAACTATGGTTTAATACAAACAGTTTGTGGTCCTTTTGGGCAAGTGGGTTGTAGTTTCATCGTTGGAAACAAAGGACCAGGCAAGGAATTTAATATCGCCAATGGTGGGTGTGTGCAGATTGCGGGCGATGCAACGTTTGATGGTCCGGGGGTTATCAATGGTGGTTTTGAAATTGGAGGAAATCTTACCATCAACAAGCCCGTAACGGGAACAAACGGTTCTGTATTAGTAAAGAACGGAACGAGTACCATCAACGTGGATGGTAGTTTTAATGGAACAGGAATGTTGTTTTATGATGTCAATACCGCTAATCACGATTTTGATGTAAAAAATGGTAATGCTGCTTCTACTTTATATACCATTAATTCAACAGCAGGCTGTGGTACTTCTGTACCTTTGCCTTTGGCATCATGTACCAATTTGGGCGGTACGGTTTTTAGAGATTTTAACCTTAATGGTAAAAAAGACGATGCTAATGACATTGGTTTGGCTGGTGTAACAATTAAAGCCTTTAATACTGCCAATACTTTGGTGGGAACTACTACTTCATTAGCTGATGGTACTTATGCCATTAATGGAATTTCGGGTGCTTTGAGAGTTGAGTTCTCAACGTTACCTACTGGCTATGTATCAGGGCCAGATGGTACAACGAGTGGAACAGCAGTTCAGTTTGTAACTACCAATAGTTGTAATGTAAACTTTGGAGTGAATCATCCTGACGATTTTTGTTCAAAAGCAGGAATTCAGCCAAAAGTAGCTGTGCCATGTTATGCCAATGGTGCCTATTCAACTACGGTAACAAATGGAGCAGGTTTAGAAGATGCCTTGGTTTCTTTTAATTATAACAAAACAGGGGACAAAGCAACGGCTGGAAATGCTCCTGATTTACTTTCAAGCTACAACAAAATTGGGGCAGTTTGGGGTATGGCATATAATAAATACAAGAAAACTCTGTTTGCAACTGCTTTTATGAAGCGACATTCAGGTTTTGGACCAAAAGGAATTGCTGGATTATATGTAATTCAAAATGCAGATGTTGCTGCTTCGGCAACCGTTACGGGTATAGATTTACAAGCTGTATTAGGTATTAATGCTGGAACAGAACCTACCAGAAATTTCCCTGCCAATAAAACTTTACCTTCTGATGATGGAGGTAATGCCGTTTTTGATGCAGTTGGTAAAATGTCATTTGGTGATGCAGAATTATCAGCCGATGGTAATACCTTATATATCACTAACTTATTTGACAAAAAAGTATATATCTTAAATGTAACTAATCCTCTTGCTCCAACTTTGATTGGTTCGGTTTTAGTGCCTTCACCAGGTTGTACGGTTTCTTCTGAATATGCTCCATTTGGTTTGAAAGTCTATAGAGGTAAATTATACGTTGGGGTAATTTGTACAGCACAAAGTTCTCAGCCTGCTTCAAATGGATTGAGTTCGGCAAACTTGAAAGCAACGGTTTATGAAGTAAATACTTCAACTAATGCTTTCACAATAGCTTTGCCGTCTTTCTCATTAGATTTTGATAGAGGTTTTTCAAATAGTCAATCAACCAGTTATGCTGATTGGAGACCTTGGGTGAGTACATGGGCTCAAGTACCAGCTAATATTGCTGAAACCTATCCACAACCTATTTTGTCAGATATTGAATTTGATACGGATGGTTCAATGATTTTGGGTTTTGCTGACCGTTTCTCTCATCAATTGGGTAATGCCAATTATGCTCCTGGAACAACAACAACTTTAACGGGACGTGTTGAAGGAGATGTTATGCGTGCCACCACTAATGGAAATAGTTCTTGGACTATTGAAAGCAATGCAACTGCCAGTGGCAGAACCACTTGGGGAGCAAACAAAGGTGGAGGTCCTGGTAATGGAGAATATTACTTTGGTGATGTAACCATTGACCATGATGAGCCTGCTATGGGAGGATTATTGATGTTGCCAGGTTCTGGTGAAGTCATGAGTACCACTGCTGGCCCAGTTAATATTTTTTATTCAGGAGGTACAAGAAGATTTAATAACCAAACAGGAGATTTTCTTTATGCAAATTCTCCAATTGCTTGGAATAGCGTTAATAATTATCGCTTAGATTATGGTTCACGCCCAACGCCAACTGGTGATTACAAAATTTATGAAGGCAATTCCCCAAGTACATTTGGTAAGGCATCAGGCTTAGGAGATATTGAGCTTTTCTGTTCATTAGCTCCTTTGGAAATAGGAAACCGTATTTGGAGAGATTATGACCAAGACGGTATTCAAGATGCTAATGAGCCAGGAATTCCAAGCATTACAGTATTACTGTTTAAAGCAGGTGTTCAAGTTGCTTCCACTACTACGGACGCCAATGGTGAGTATTATTTTAATGATGCCAACGTAACAGGTGGATTATTACCAACAATGGCTTATGAAATTAGAGTAGCAACTGCTCAGGGTAATCTTGCCAATACGTTTTTATCACCAGCAAATGCCAATTCAAATAACAGCAACGAAATTGATAGTGATGCAACCATTTCAGGAAGTAATGCAATCATTTCATTAACAACTGGTATTTACGGAGAAAGTAATCACACGTATGATATTGGTTTTTCACCAAACTGTCCGACTTTGAGTAATGCTCAACCAAACAATGGTAATGTTACTGCTTGTTCGGGAACTACATTATCATTGTCTTTGACAGCAAGTAATGTAGGAACTCAACCTTTGCCAGTAGCAACAACCGTTCAGTGGGTTTCGTTTACTTCGGCACAGGCAAATCCTTATACTTCCGTTGATGCGTCCAAGACAATGCTTACGCCAGAAGTTAATTTGACAGACGGTACTTTAACTGCCAATATTACAAATATGCCAACTACGGCTGGAACCTATTATGTATATGCGTGCTTGAAACCAGTACCAGATGCGAATAATCCATATTGCCGTCCTTACGTATCGTATATAGTAACCGTTAGTGCAATTCCATCGCCTCCGAGTTCAGTTTCAGGAGGTACAGTATGTAAAGTTGGAGCAACAGTTGCCGTATCGATGAGTGCCGTTTGTGCCTCTGGAACAACGCCAACTTGGTATTCTTCACAAGCTTCAACGGTTGCTTTAACAACGGGAGCAGGATATTCGCCAAGTATTGCAGCAACTACTACTTATTATGTGGGATGTAAAAATACAACAACAAATTGTGAGACTGCAGGTGCAAATCGTTCTGCGGTAGTGGCAACGGTTGTTAATACGCCTTCAGCTCCTACAATTACGGTAATTGGAGGAAATAGTAGTTCATGTGGTTCTCCAATTACCTTGGAAAGTGGTTGTTCTACGGGAAGTCTTAAATGGTCAAATAATGCTACTACAGCTCAAATTGTAGTAAATACATCAGGAACATATACAGCAACTTGTACATTAACGAGTGGTATTACTTGTACAAGTCCAGCATCAAATAGTGTAACAGTAACAATAAATACTACACCCACGGCTCCCACGAGTGCGAACTTGAAAGGGGATGCGATTTGTCAGCCCGGCGTAGTGAATTTAACGGCCACTTGTGCCACCAATGAAGTAGCTCAATGGTACAATGGAAACTTAACGACTTCAACTTTCTTATCATCGGGGAGTGCTTATTCACCCACTATCACGGCAACGACTACGTATTATGTATCGTGTAAAAATACGGTAACGGGTTGTGAGACGGCTTCGGGTAATCGTGCGAGTGTAGTGGGGACGTTGAATCCAAACTTACCAGCTCCGACCAATGCCCAACCAAGCAAAGGGGTAGTTTGTATCAACGAGACTTATACGTTAAGTGCGAGT
>JANPGQ010000135.1:0-3913 GCA_031423975.1 Cytophagales bacterium
CCGAAAGTGGTTCAACAAATTACCAGTCAAATGTTACGGGATACTACAATTGCCGAATCATTAAAATTGCTCAAAGCAAAAGGTAGAAAAGAACCCGCATTGTATCAAAATGGAGAAAGAGATTTTGAAAATATGGTCAAACGGGATGATTTGGACGGTATTATTATTGCAACACCTTGGGAATGGCACGTACCCATGTCAGTCGCATCTATGAAGGCAGGGAAATATACTGGTGTAGAAGTCTCTGCAACTGTAACACTTCAAGAATCTTGGGACTTGGTCAATACTTTTGAAAAAACGGGTTCTCACTGCATGATTTTGGAAAATGTTTGTTATCGTAGAGACGTAATGGCGGTATTGAATATGGTTCGGCAGAATATGTTTGGCGAATTAATCCATCTTCAATGTGGCTATCAGCACGATTTGAGAGGCGTAAAATTCAACGACGGGAAAAGTGCTTATGGAAAAGGAGTTGAATTTGGAGCAAAAGGTTTCTCGGAAGCAAAATGGAGAACCCAACATTCGATTGATAGAAATGGAGACGTTTATCCTACGCACGGCTTGGGACCTGTGGCAGAAATGTTAGATATAAATCGAGGAAATCGTTTTTTATATTTAACCTCAATGGCTACAAAATCAAGAGGTTTGCACGATTATATTGTAAAAAATGGCGGTAAAGACCATCCAAATGCGAAGGTGAATTTTAAATTGGGAGATATAGTTACCACCCTAATTAAATGTGCCAATGGCGAAACCATTATGATTTCGCATGATACTAATTTACCTCGACCATATTCCTTAAATTTCAGAGTACAAGGCACAGAAGGCATTTGGATGGATGATAATAAATCAATTTATTTAGAAGGATTAACCAAAACTCATGACCGTTGGGAGCCTTTTAAGGAATATCAAGAGAAATATGACCATCCACTTTGGAAAAAGCACGCTCAAAATGCCGAAAATGCAGGACATGGAGGCATAGATTATTTTGTTTTAAGGGCATTTATTGAGTCTATTAAAAATAAAGTTGCTCCACCCATTGACGTTTATGATGCGGCAGTTTGGTCGGCAATTAGTCCTTTATCTGAACAGTCTATTGCTAAAGGTTCAGCCCCCGTTCAAATTCCAGATTTTACCCGAGGTAAGTGGAAAACGAATAAAAGGATATTTGGCTTGGATGGAGAATATTAAATTGTTAATCCTTAATTTTGCGTAATTTATTACCGATTGATAAATGAATAATTCGATAACCGTTTCCACACCAGGACGTATTTGCTTATTTGGTGAACATCAAGATTATTTAGGATTACCCGTCATTGCAGCGGCAATTTCTCGGAGAGTAAGTATTACTGGTTGCAACAGAAATGATGGAAAAGCAATCATTCACTTACCTGATATTAAGCGTGAAAATTCTTTTAAGATTTTCCCTGAAATGCCCTACGTTCACAAGCGGGATTACTTTCGGTCAGCCCTAAATATCTTACAGAGAGAGGGTTATACTTTTAATAAAGGTCTTGAATGTACGGTACAGGGCAATATTCCCATTAATTCTGGCACATCAAGTTCATCGGCATTATTGGTAAATTGGATTCATTTTTTGACGCTGATGGCAGATAATCCGAACGCAATTTCAGCGGAAGCAATGGCAGAAATTGGGTATCAAGCGGAGGTGGCGGAGTTCAAAGAAGCGGGCGGCATGATGGATCATTATTCAACGGCGGTTGGCAATGTGATTTACTTGGAATCAACTCCAAAAATAAAAGTGGAAAGTTTGAAGCCCAAATTAGGCACGTTCGTTTTAGGAGATTCGCAAGAGCCAAAAGATACTGTTGGTTTGATAAAAAGAGTAAAAGGTGGCGTTTTAGGAGCAATTGAAAAAATTAAAAAAACGAATTCCAATTTCTCTCTATTCAATATAACTCGTTCTGAATTAACTAATTATGAAAATTTATTGAGTTCCGAAGAGATTGAATTAATTGAAGGAAATATCTCAAATCGGGATATTTTAAGAGAGGCACTTACTTTACTGAAATCTGAAAATTTTAACGATTCAACATTGGGAGAATTATTGAATAGACATCAAGAAAATTTAAGAGATAAATTAAAAATTTCAACCTTAAAAATTGATAGAATGATTGCTGCCAGTTTGGATGCAGGAGCTTTGGGAGGCAAAATTAATGGCTCGGGCGGAGGTGGATGTATGTTTGCTTATGCACCCATAAATCCAGAAATAGTAGCCCAAGCCATTGAGAATCAAGGTGGTAAGGCTTATATAATTTCGGTGAATGAAGGAACGAGAATAGAAAATTAGTTAAATTTTACGGATTCGTCTTTTAAAATAACCACAAACGTTTATTGAAAAATAAGAAAACTTAAAACAAAAATGGCAAAATTATTAATCATGGCGGGCGGAATGTCGTCAAGAATGAAAAAAGCAGAAGGTTCAGAGTCCTTAGATTCTACCTTAGTTCAACAGGCTAATTCACTTCCTAAGGGAATGATTGGTGTCGGCAAAGATGGTCGCCCTTTTATGGATTATTTGATTTATAATGCTCATTTGGCGGGATATGATGAAGTTTTGATTCTGAAAAACCCAAAAGACCAAGTAACAAAACCCTATTACGACCAATTAGTAGCTGATAGTAAAGCATGGGGCATGAAGTTTTTGTACGCAACCCAGCAAATCGCTCCCGACCGTGAAAAACCTGCAGGCACAGCCGATGCTATCCAACAAGCCTTGGAACAAACGCCCGAATGGAAAGGTGATAGATTTACGGTTTGTAATTCGGATAACCTTTATTCCGTAAATGTTTTGAAATTATTGAGCGAAAATGCCGTTCAAAATGCCGTTGTTTCTTATGAAAGTATTGCCTTAGGCGTTGAACCTGAGCGAGTGAAATCTTTTGCCGTAATCAAAGCCGATGAAGCAGGATATTTAGTAGAAATCATTGAAAAACCCAATGAAGAGCAAATTGAAGGAGCAAGAGATTCAAAAGGAAAAATTGGCGTAAATATGAATGTCTTTCATTTCAATTATGATGATATTTTGGAGTATGTAAGAAAAGAGCCTTTCAATCCCATCCGTAACGAGCGTGAATTGCCAACGGCAGTTATGAAAATGGCAAGTGAAAATCCGAAGAAAGTTATCACCGTTGCAGTAGAAGAAAATGTACCAGATTTGACTTCAAAAGGTGATATTTCAATTGTACAACAATATTTAATTGATACATTTGGGGATTTTTAATGAATCATGAAGAAAATTATAGCCCTCATAATAATTTCAGCTTGGAGTTTGAAATTATATTCACAAAACAGTTCTCAGAATCGTGAGCCAACTTATTATTTGGATTCGGTTGAGTGCAATGGCTTTCCACTATTTGATATGCAGTTTATTGATAATTTACAAGTTGGACATAAAGTTGGAACAAATGGGCAGGTTTTTATCAATACAAAACGAAGTCATAAGTTTAATTGGATTGGTTTAAGTACAATTGCCGCAAATTACTCCAAGTACAAAACTGCCTTATTCATGGTTAATAATGAATTGGTCAAAAACCAAAAATCCAATAAAATTGATTCATCTTATATTTTGAAAATTGATAAAATTGATACTAAAGGTTTATTTATAGTTGGAAAGAAAATTAAGAAAACGGTAATTCTCAATATTTTAACAAATACAAAAGAAAATATTGAAAAATCAAAATGGATTCATATTCGAGGTACAAATGAATTAACTAAAAATACTAATTAATTACAACCATCATACCCCAACAAACGTTATAAGTTTGTCGGGGTATTTTTTTACCTTTGTGATTGAAAAAGAATCAAAATTTATGTCTGAAAATTCGCATATTATTAACCTCATTGAAAACGGAAACCGTTATGCCAATTCATTAACGGAATATTCTCGCCG
>JANPGQ010000136.1:0-14248 GCA_031423975.1 Cytophagales bacterium
TTATTCTTTTGATAATATTGTTGATACAAACTGATGGGGTACTGCCCCATTTTGTAAGGTAATTGTCCACGTACAAATTTTACATAAAAATTATCTGTATTGTAATCATATTCACCAAAATTATAACCTTTATCTATCTGATTGGCAGGGTCATAAATCCATAAGATGGTATGCCCAAAAGCATCGTTGAGTTCGTTGCCAGGTTCAACCGTGATAAGGCTTACCTTTGCACTTTCTGATAATGGTTGGGCAAAACCAGAAATTGCAATACATAAAGTGATGATTAAGAGTTTTAGTTTTTTCATAGGATTATGTATTTAATATGGTTTGTGTTGATGCTTTAATCTTCTTTCCCCGATACTACAATCACAATTTCCCCTTTCACAGTATTCGGATTTGCTTGATAATGAGTTAATATTTCCAATAATGTTCCTCTTCTATTTTCTTCAAAAATCTTAGTCAATTCACGAGAAACGCACGCCTGACGGTTTGAACCCAAGTATTCACCTAATTGTTCAAGCGTTTTCAAAAGTCGATGCGGTGATTCGTAAAAAATCATGGTTCGTTCTTCTTCTACCAAGTTTTTCAAGCGGGTTTGTCGTCCCTTTTTATGTGGCAAAAAACCTTCAAACGTAAATCTATCGGCTGGTAATCCAGAATTGACCAGAGCAGGTACAAAAGCCGTTGCCCCAGGCAGACATTCCACTTCAATTCCTTGTTTCAGACACTCCCTGACCAACAAAAAACCTGGGTCTGAAATAGCAGGTGTTCCCGCATCCGATACCAAGGCAATGGTTTTGCCTTCTTTCAATAACTTTACCACTCCCGCTGTTCCGTGATGTTCGTTGTGAGCGTGATGGGCGTATAAAGGCTTTACGATTTCTAAATGTTTCAATAAAAATCCTGTATTCCGAGTGTCCTCCGCCATGATAGCATCCACTGATTGAAGAACTTTAATTGCCCTGAGCGTAATATCATCAAGGTTGCCGATGGGCGTGGGTACAAGATATAATTTCATTTTATTAATTTATCAATTGCTTTTGCCAATTTATGGTCTTTTTCAGTAACAATATCGCCAGCATCGTGGGTATTTAGCTCAATATCAACGGTATTATACATATTAGACCACCACGGATGATGGTTTTGTTTATCTGCCAACATAGCAACACGAGTCATAAATGCAAAGGCTTCTGAAAAATCCTCAAACTTAAAAGATTTTTTCAATTTGTTATCTTCTTCTTTCCACATGATTTTGAGGGATTAATTTTGTAATGATTGATAGCGTATTTAAAATTACAAATTCCTGAGCAATAAAAAAAGCCCAAAACTTTTCAGTAATGGACTCTTTTAGTAGAGAGCTAGGGATTCGAACCCCAGGACCTGTTACAGTCAACAGTTTTCAAGACTGCCGCAATCGACCACTCTGCCAGCTCTCTTTGTGATTGATGATACAAAATTACGGCATTCTTTCTTTCCGTACAAATCTGAATTGAAAAAATATTTTTATTTTATGTCATTTAGCCGTCCAAGCCCTGATTATCAAGTAGATAAATTTGTAAAACTTTTTATGAGTTTATTTCGTATTTATAGTAGAAGTGATCAGTTGTTGGTGATTGATGGTTAAATTTTCGCATTTTGTTGTTTTTTAATCCTAATCACCTTTTACTAATTACTAAAACAAAAATCAAAAAAAATGAAAAATCTATTGGGAATCTTGGCTTTTGCCAGTATCATCTTTGCTTGTAGTGCTTACACACAAGAAGACAAACCTCGTAAATTTGAGGTAACAAAAACCGACATGGAATGGCGGAAACAACTCACCCCCGAACAATATGCCGTGGCACGCAAAAAAGGGACTGAACGTGCATTTACGGGCGAATATGCCGATAACCATGAAAAGGGAAAGTACCAATGTATTGGCTGTAAATTAGACCTTTTTAGTTCTGAAACCAAATTTGAATCAGGCACTGGTTGGCCTTCATTTTATGCCCCAATTGCCGATAAAAATGTCTTGATTGCTACCGATAATACTTACGGTATGACTCGTGATGAGGTGATGTGTAGCCGTTGTGGCTCTCATTTGGGGCACGTTTTCGACGATGGACCAAAACCAACTGGTAAGCGTTTTTGTATGAATTCGGCTTCTTTGTTTTTTGTGAAAGCTAAGTAACCGAAAGGAGAAAGGGAATAAGGGAGGAATGTTTGTCTTTCTCCTTTTTTCCATTCCTCCCTTGCTCCTTTTTTCCTGTCTCCCAATAACTATTCCATCATCTTTGGCACTCTAAAATATTCTCCATCTTGCTTAGGAGCATTTTTCAAACCTTGTTCTCTACTAATATTAGGAATTACTACATCTTCACGCAAAGCATTGATTTCCAAGCTCATGTGTGTTAATGGCTTTACATTATCGGTATTGATTTCATTTAATTCTTCCATCCAATTCAATACAGAATTTAAGGAATCCATCATTTCATTTTCGGCAGATTTAGGCATTTCTAACCTTGCCAAGTGAGCTATTTTTTGAAGTTGTTCTTTATCAATCATTATTGTTTCGTTATTCGTTGTTCGTTACTCGTTGTTGGGTTCATGTTACGAACATCAAACATCGAAAAACGGACATCTATTCTCTTCCTCTTAATTTTTTATCGTCCATATTTTTATTCAAAAACTCATTGATTTTCTCAATATCAATGGTACGATTTATTTCTCCGAAAGTATTAATCGAAATTTCAAACCCTTCCAAATCTTTATGCACTTTGGGAAGTTCTTGTTTTGGGGCTTCTTTTTTCTTTGCCATATTATTAAAAACTTATTTTTTAAACTAATTCTTCTGTCATTACCAATTTGTATTCTCTAATCGAATGGCTTTTATCATATAAAGTTACTGGGTCAAGGTCAAAAGGAGTTTCAATTTCTTTACCTAAAATGTTCATTTTCATGGGTAAATTCACCCATTGTAAAGTACCTTCTTCACTCACAGAAGCATATTTGAATATTTGATAATTAGTCAATTGATAAAAAATATCTAAGTAATTCGGAATGGAAAATTCTTCTTCAAAATCATTTACCCTTACTTCTCCTGTATTCCAAAGACAAGTAATCTTGAAAGGTTCTATTTTCAAAATTTGTGTTATATGTGGAATATTATTAATCATCTTCTTCTTAATTGGGGATTTAATTTCAAAAAGTCTTCTAATAATTCTTGTTGTCTTGATTCAGCCCATTCTACGACTTTATGATATTGTTTATTCGGTAAATCTCCTCTTATTATTTCTAAAGAAGAGATTTCAATCATAGCCTTGTAACCTGCATAATAAACGTGAAAATGAGGGGGATTATGGTCATTGGCAAAGAGTAAAATCTTTATACCATCAAGTAATTCTATTACTGGCATAATTTACTTCCCAGTAGAATTCCCTCCCTCCTTCATAATCTCCGATGCACGGTGAATGGCTTGGCGAATACGTGGGTATGTACCACAACGACAAATATTGCCCGACATTGCCACATCAATATCATCATCGGTTGGATTGGCTTTTTCTTTCAATAATGCCACCGCCGACATAATTTGCCCCGACTGACAATATCCACATTGAGGTACTTGGGCTTCTATCCATGCCTTCTGTACAGCATGGTCGGTATTGACTGAAATGCCTTCAATAGTAGTGATTTTATTGCCCGCTTTCAAGGTTGAAATGGGTGTTGAGCATGAACGAGCGGGTTGCCCATCTATGTGAATAGTACACGCTCCACAAAGAGCCATACCACAACCAAATTTTGTCCCTTTCAAGCCTACATAGTCACGAATTACCCACAAAAGAGGCGTATCGGCATCTGCTTCAACATTGTATTTTTTACCGTTTACGGTTAGATTATATTTTGCCATTGTGTTGTCGTTTTTTGTTGTTCGTTCTGAGATACAGTGATTTTTCAAAAACCTTATATAAAAGTAGGGAAATTAGTGGAATTGTTCAAAATTTTTCTTTAAAGTAAAAATAAAAATGAACAAATTAATTAAAAGTTATTACATTTGTTTCAACAAAATATTAAAGATATGATACAAGCACTCCGAAAAATTGGAAATTCAAACGGTGTTTTAATTCCAAAAACAATGTTGGCAACTTGCGGTATTACTGATGAAGTAGAAATGGAAGTTTTGGGAGATTCTATCATTATACGTTCTACAAAAAAACATCCACGTGATGGTTGGGATGAAGCCTTTAAACAAGCAATTACCAATGGAGATAAGCCAGAAGGTGATATGTTTGAAGGCATGAAAAATACATTTGATGATTCTGATTGGACTTGGTAAACCCCTTAATAATGATTATAAACCGTTTTGAAATATGGCTTGTTAGCCTTGACCCAACACAAGGAAGTGAAATTGCAAAGACTCGTCCTTGCCTTATTATTTCACCCGATAGTGCTAATAAATTTTTAAATACTGTTTTAGTTGCACCCCTTACGCACACTCGCAAGGCATATCCTACACGAGTCAATTGTGAATTTGCAGGTCAAGATGGGCAAGTAGCCTTAGACCAAATGAGAGCCATTGATAAAGAATCTCGGCTGATAAAAAAGATAGGAATTTTGGAAAAATCTACTTGTGAAGAAATCTGTAAAACATTGGAAATAATGTTTAAATATTAACTACTACCACTCTGGTGTAACTCCTCCTCTCACCCGTGAATTCAAGGACAGACGAATCCCAAATTGTGTATTTTTAAAACCATTATTTGGCAAGGGAATTCCCACAGAATTATAAGCAAAAACTGCTTCAACTCGCAGGATTCGGGCAATACCGTCTATTCCATAGCCAAATTCTATGTTGTGTACTTTGTTGTGGGCAGTGTATAAATAATTAGCAAAAAGTTCTTCCCGAATGCCCATTTTACGCACGCCCATCATGCGAGTTAAGGCAAATTTTCTCATACCCAACACCGTCATAATATCCAAATAGGCTCCGTTTGTTGAATAGAAATATTGGTCCATCAATTTTTTACTGGCTCCCCATACATAATTGTCATAAAAACCTACCAAACGATGCGTGGTGAGGGCATCGCCAATAGAAATCATATTATTGTTACCGTTGAAATGTTTGAAATCAGCAAACGTCATATTTTTGCTATTGAGAAATGTCCCCGTTTGAGCAATATAGTTGAAATTAGTATTGATATTAATCGGAAAATTGTGCGTAATGCCTAATTCAATAGTATGAAATTCTATTTGGCTATTAAAAAGCTGTGGAATTGCTCCTCTATATTTAAAGGTAATCAAGGGCGATGACCCAAATTCGACCGAGCGAATATTATTACGATATTGTTTCTTTAGAAATGGGCGATAATTAATTTGAAAACTGGCGATAAAAGCGTCGTTTGTTTTAAATTCAGTAGCACCAATTTCTTGATTCTTTGGGAAATTAGGCGTGTAAAGTACATTGTCATAATTCACCCAATCATAATTAGTCGTGTTTTCAAGCGGGGAACGTCTTGCCCATTCGAGGGAAGATTTTATGCCAAATGTATTTGAAAAACGGTCGTTATAGCTCAGATTAACAAACTGTTTTTCATAGATTTTAACGTTATTTTTCTTCAAAAGCAATGTTGCTAATGAGTTCAAATCAAAGGCAATGGGCGTATCTACGTTATACTGAGAAACAAATTTCCCACCTGAAACACTGAAATCTTCTTTTTGTGTTTTCCAACGAATTTTTAACATTCCCATCGAACGGTTTTGCGTATATGAGTATCGCCAAGTAGGGTCAATTTCCCACCAATCATAACGATTTTTACGATACCTAAATATCGTACCTGTGTTATGAACAAAACCCTCAACGGTGTTGAAATTAAAGTCTAAAAGAGGAGCTTTATAGTAAATTTCGTAGGGATAATAGCCACTCTCGGTACTACCCCAAAAATAGGACCGACTGAATAAAATACTGGAAACGCCAAACTTTTGATTGGATTGTCGGTAGGTTGAAAACTCGTCTGGCTGTGGTGGAAGTGCGTTTTTATCTTTTGCAGAAATTGGCAAGCTTGAAATATATACTTGAAAATCAGCATTTTGCTTTATATCATTCCAAAAATCAGTACCTCTTTTGTCGGCTTGGGGTAAAATTTCTATTTTATCATATCGCTTCAAACCAGAAGCAATATTAGCATCACTCCATTGATTGCGAAGATTATTCGCCAAAGCAGACATCACTTGTTTGAACTGCTGAATCTCAAAGTTTCTTTCCTGCACATTCACAATTTCATGAAAAGAATTTTCAGCGGGACGTTCAATTTTTTTAGCCGTTTCTCCATCCAATTTTTGATAATTCCATACCTTAGCCAAATACTGATATTCTCCTTCAAAAAACATCAATTCTCCCTTTGTTTGAATATTAAATTCTTCAGGAAGCCATTGATTTAAATGTTGCCCAAACTTAATTTGAATGTGATAATCAATGTCTATATGCCGAACATTTAAGTCAATATTTTGCAAAGAAAAATCATCACTTGTTAAGGTTATTGTTCCACTAAAAACCTTTTCGTCATTGAAATGTTTTGGCGTAATTTTTATCTGAAACAATTTAATATTTCCTAATTCCGAAACTTTCACTAACTGATAATCATAATAATAGAAGCCATTTGGGCAAAGTGGTGAGATAGCTCCTATACCTAAAATGGGCTTGTAAAAGTTGGGATTAACTAATTTGTCGGGATGTTCTTGGGCATGATAATTATTACGAATTGCCTGATATTCAAAGTGGTAATCATTGGACTGATTTACGGCAAATTTTGCAAAAGATTCTGATTGATAAGTCAGCCCTTCATCCACACCTTCAACCATCAAAAGGCTTTTCCATATAGCGGGAATGTGTATCCATTTTCCCGAATTTTGTATGAAAGTTTCAGCTTGATAATTAGCGTAAGATTTGTTGTGAACGGGGGCAGCATTAATGGCTTTTTGAATAATTGAATTGGCAGACAAAGTATCATCCGAAAATTCACCGAGAGCCTGTATATGGAAAGGGTGGCAGAAAAGGGTAATATGTAAGAAAATGATAAAAAATCTAAAAAACATATTGAATTTGTTTCAAAACAGAGTTCTTGATGAATAGTTTTTGGATAAGATTTATAAAATTACAAACAATCTTTGAGAGTACGGTTTTGTAAAGATTAATTCTTATGCAATGAGGTGAATAAGAAGGAAATAATATTTTCTAATCTTTTTCTAATACTTATTATAAAACCAAAAATTAATATTGAGTGTTACAAATGAAATAGAAATCCTCCAAAACTTTAACAATACATTATGCAAGCTACTCAGCTAAGCCTGATTGTCAAAAAATTAACTGAATTTTACGAAACTCCCTTCGATAATTTTGCTTATCATTCGCCATTATCAGACGATAAAAATTATTCACTTGAGCAAAGTGCAGATTTTATTAGTAATCTAATAGAAGCCGCTCGAAAGCAACAGTTGTTGATGATAGAAAATTATGTCAGTCCCTTGGATTTCAGACAATTAATTGAGGAAAACAATCATCCTGTTATCTTTTTTCAGGATAATAAAACCCTGATTGTTGGCAGATTATTGAAAAATAATAAGCCTTTCTTTTATCAAATATCTGAAAATCAAGCGATAGAACTTTCTGAAATTAGTGCGTATAATGCTCATACGGTAGAAAATGACCCCGACGTTACTCGGAATGGAAAAATAAGATTTTTAACGGTTTTTCCTTTTGAAAATATAACCGAAAACCAAAATATTGAACATCTTACTCCACTCAAGAGACTCTTTGGAATGCTTCGAAGAGAAAGGAAAGATATTATGAATATCTACATTTATGCCATTGTGGTAGGTATCATTAGTTTGTCATTACCCCTTGGTATTCAGGCAATTATCGGATTGGTTTCGGGTGGATTGGCGTTTAGTTCGGTATATGTTCTGATTGCTGTGGTGATTATTGGAGTCATTGTTTCTGGTGTGATGCAGATTTATCAATTGACCTTAGTAGAAATATTACAACGAAGGGTATTCACGAAAGCAGCTTTTGAATTTACCTATCGAATTCCTCGTGTGAAATCGGAGGCACTTTTGGGCAGTTACGCCCCCGAATTGATGAACCGCTTTTTCGATATTGTCAATGTTCAAAAAGCATTGCCCAAAGTGCTAATTGACATGACGGCAGCCACTATCCAAATTCTTTTTGGTATTTTATTACTCTCACTTTATCATCCTTATTTCATTGCATTCGGGTTTTTGACGATTTTTATTGTGGTTGCGGTCATTTTTTACAACGCTCCCAAAGGTATGGAAACCAGTTTGGCGGAGTCGAAATATAAGTATAAGGTGGCTCAATGGCTGGAAGATATTGCCAGAACATTATACGCTTTCAAGTCGGCGGGTTCTACCAATATGCCCATGCAAAAGATGGATTATTTGGTTAATAATTATCTAAAATATCGTAAAAAACACTACAGAGTTCTGTTGAATCTTTATGGAAATGCGGTATTTTTCAAGGCTTTTATTACGGGACTTTTACTTGTGTTGGGTACATCATTAGTGATTGACCGACAAATTTCACTGGGTCAATTTGTGGCTTCCGAAATCATTATTGTGTTGGTGGTCAATTCAGTAGAAAAACTAATTTCAGGAACCGAAACGGTCTTTGATTTATTAACTGCCATTGAAAAAATGGGTCATGTAACAGATTTGCCTTTGGAAAGACAAAATGGTTTGCAAGTAAATTTTCATGAGCAAAATCATGGCTTAAATATAAAAATTCAGGATTTAAAGTACAAATATCAAGATGGAAATAAATACGTTTTAAAAAATCTTAACCTTGAAATCAAAGCCAACGAAAGTGTTTGTATCACGGGTACAAATGGGTCTGGAAAAGAGACATTATTAAAAATATTATCGGCAATTTTTACAGATTTTGAAGGCTCTATTTCTTATAATAGTTTGTCTATCAGAGACTTAAACTTAAATTCTATTCGGGATGCTATTGAAAGAAATTTGGCTTCTGATTTAATTTTTGATGGAACTCTTCTGGATAATATCGTGATGGGAAGGGCTGGAATTTCGCTTCAAGACGTAACTTGGGCATTAGAAAATCTGCGAATGTCTGAAAATATTGGCGAGTTGCCCGAAGGACTAAATACACAAATGATTGCGGGTGGAAAGCGTTTTTCTGAAAGTTTTATCGCAAAAATATCGGTGGCTCGTTGTGTAGTAGAGAAACCTAAATTATTGATGATAACGGATATTTACCGAGAGCTACATAAATCTGAAAGAATGAGTGCTGCTGCTTTTTTGACGAATAAAAATAACCCTTGGACACTCCTGACTATCTCAAACGATCCCATGGTAATGGCTGCCTGCGACCGTGTTATTGTACTGAACGAAGGCGAAATTGTATTGAGTGGAAAATATCAAGATTTAATTAAAAACGAACACTTTCAGGAAGTTGTAGATTAGGTTTTCGATATTTGTTTTTCGATGTTCGATGTCCGTTTTTTCCGAACATCGAACATCGAAAAACAAACATCGAAAAACAAAAATCGAATCACGAACATCGAAACAAAATGCTAAACATATCTAAAAATACCGTAGGCAAACAGATTGAAGAACAATTTGAACTACATTCGTTAAAAACATTATATACGCCCCGTTCTGCTGTGATTTTACAACGGTGGCTGTTGGCAATTGGTATTATTTTGTTGTTGGTTTTGTTCCTTCCCTGGCAACAAAATGTTACGGGCAAAGGTGATGTATCGGCTTTTACGCCACAAGACCGACCACAGAATATTCAAAATATTATTGCGGGAAGAATAGAGAAATGGTTGGTTCGTGAAGGGCAATTAGTCAAAAAAGGGGATACGCTTTTAGTGATTTCTGAAACCAAAGATGATTATTTTGACCCTAATTACCCGAAACGTTTGCAGGAGCAATTAGTGGCAAAAGGCGATGCTATTAGTAGTTATCGCTTAAAGATAGAAGCCCTTGATAATCAGATAATTGCCTTGAAAGAAAACAATCAATTTAGCTTACAAAAAGCAAGGAATAAAGTCAAGCAAAGTATCTCTAAAATCACGGCAGATAGTACAGATGTGTTGGCAGAACAAGTGCAAGTAAACATTGCTAAAATCAGATACGACCGTGGCGAAGAACAATATAATAATGGCGGTTTGGTATCATTGAGCGAACTGGAATCTCGCAAATTGAAATTGCAGGAAGTGAGAGCGAAATTGATTTCTAATCAAAATAAATTACAGATTTCAAGACAAGATTTAATTAATGCTCGGATTGAACTTAATTCCATCAATGCCGATTATGCCGAGAAGATTTCAAAGGCACAATCAGACCGAAGTTCAGCGTTTTCTTCCTTGGCGGCTGGCGAATATGAACTTTCGCAATTGCAAAATAAAATTACTAATGTGGATATTCGCAGGGGGCAATATTTCGTAAAAGCACCCCAAGAAGGATACATCGTAAAAGCCTTGAAAGCGGGTATTGGCGAGACTATAAAAGAAGGAGAATCTATCTGTACGCTCCAACCTTCTGCCCCAGATATGGCGGTTGAAATGTACGTCAGGGCTATGGATGTGCCTTTAATTGAACCTGGGCGTGAGGTAAGAATTCAGTTTGAAGGCTGGCCATCGTTGGTTTTTTCGGGTTGGCCTTCTGTAACGGTTGGAACTTTCGGTGGGGTAGTAAAAGTGATTGACCGAATTGATAATGCCAAAGGTGAATACCGTTTGTTGATTACCCCAAAAATACATCAAGGTGAACAACCTTGGCCCAAACAGTTGCGGATGGGTTCGGGCGTAGCGGGTTGGGTAATGCTGGATGATGTACCTGTATGGTACGAAATCTGGCGACAATTGAATGCCTTTCCGCCTTCGTTGAAAAAAGAACCCGATGCAGCTTTGAAAGCAGAGAAGAAGTAAATGGGCTTGTTTATATTTGACTTCATCTATGAAAATCACTTGCCGAAATCAAGCGACTATTTAAGATAATTTGCAAAAGATTTATTGAAATTAAAAAGAGAAAAATCTTCATAAACCTCTGAAAATGAACAAATTAAAATTTGTATTAATACTTTTGATATCCTTCAAAACTACTGCTCAAACTGCTTTCAGTTACGAAGATTTCAAAAGTTTAGTCCTAAAAAATCATCCCACTATCAAGCAAGCAAATCTTTACCCGCAAGATGCTGAAACTGAAATTATGCAAGCCAAAGGGGCATTTGACCCAAAATTGACTTCCTATTTCGACCGCAAGGCTTTCAAAGGTGATGATTATTATAACCGTTGGGACAATATCCTGAAAATTCCCACTTGGTCAGGCGTTGATTTTAAATTAGGCTACGAAAGAAATAGTGGTAAATATTTATTGGAAGAAGAGTCTTCGCACCTCTTAGTGGCAGGTTTATCAGTTCCCATTGGGCAAGGTTTAATTATTGATGCCCGCCGTAATACCTTGAAGCAGGCACGTTTAGCCAAAAATTATGCCGAAGCCGAACGACAAAAATTGACCAACTCAACCATTTATTATGCCACAAAAAGTTATTGGGATTGGTGGTTTTCGTATCAACAATTAGGGCTAATTCGGGAAGGATATAATTTAGCTGACAAGCGTTTTGTTGCTACCCGTGAACGTGCAAGAATTGGTGAACAAGCAACCATTGATTCTGTTGAGGCAAAAATCACTTTACAAGACCGCCAAGTGACTTTGGAACAAGCAATTATTGACTTACAAAATAATCGTTTGGCACTCTCAAATTATCTGTGGAGTACCAACGAAACGCCCTTAGAATTGCCCGAAGATGCTCAACCTCCGCTTGCCCCAATTCGCAAAGTTGATGAGACTACGCTGCAATCTTTAATCAATCAGGCAAGAAATCAACATCCTGAAATTCAGAAACTTAACATTAAAATTGACCAATTGCAAATTGAAGAACGTTTCAGAAAAGAGATGTTGAAACCAATTTTCAATGCCAATTTTAATTTCATTGCGGATGGCTTTCAAAATAAGGCAATCTACAACAATGAAAACTCTTTTTCAATAAACAATCACAAATTAGGCTTTGAATTTGCCATGCCATTATTTCTGAGAAAAGAAAGAGGAAAATTACAGCAAATCAGAATAAAACAGCAATCAACGGGTTATAATTTAAACTTGACCCGTAGAGAGATTTTGAATGACGTTTATTCAGCTTATAATGAAGTAAAAAACTACGAAAAACAGTTGAAAATTCAGGCAGAAGCTACTCAGAACCAAGAGATTATGGTAAAATCTGAACAACGAAAATTTGACATTGGCGAAAGTACACTCTTCCTAATTAATACCCGTGAAAGTAAGCTAATTGAGATGCGAACTAAGGTGGAATCTTTGAAAAGTAAATACGAGAAAGCATTGGCTAATTTGGCATATATGGCGGGTTTGACTGATCTTTAGAGAATACCCTCAATCTTAAAAACATTACTAATGGATTTTCCGACAAACAATCATAATCTTCTGATTCTGGGCATCCGTTGTGGCAAAAAGATAAGTATTTCCACCTTCGGATAATTTCAATTTCTCCCGAATTTGTCTTACTGACAAAGGAAAATTGCGGATGGTAATATTCGCTTTATTTTCGGACAAATAACTTGAAATTTCTTTTTTATCTAACTTGCAAACGCCTTCAATTTTGAAAGTTCTGCCTTGAAAGTTTTCGACTAAATCAACGGAGGTATAGAGATGACTATGAGGGGCAATCTTCTGTAAATCAAAGTGTTGTGCCGTGATTCTGAATGCTCCCGATTTCAAAATAGCCGCATTGGGTTCGTATAAATATCCCTGTGGCGAACTCATTTTTATCATCGCATCTTTCTCTTCTGATTTTTTAAAAGTGAAATCCTGTAGCACAGGCTTCAGCCTGTTAAACTTATCGGTATTAGACAGGCTAAAGCCTGTGATACTCTTGTTATGCAAATTAACGGCATGATATTGAGCCTCTTCATAATAGTCTTTTTGCAGGTGAAATAAAATTTCTTTCACCTCGTTTTCCACCGCCACCACATAGGTATTTACCACATTTTTAAGCTCGGAAATCGCCAAATTAATATCCAACATCGGTGAGGCTTTCAAAAGGATTTTATCGGTTTTAGTGAACAGAAAATCCTTGATTTCTAAAATGTTAGGCTCACAATCTTGCAGACTGACTACTTTATTTCCAGTATCATCTCGACGGTGTGGGTCGAGGTAAATCCATGAATAATTTGTGGTTTCAGTTTCTAAAAAATCTATTGAATTACCGTCCACAAAAGTTACATTCTCAATACCCAATTTCTCAAAATTATAAGTTGTAGTCTCACATAAATCAGTATTTTGTTCAATATAAATGGCTTTTTTGAATTTCTTACTCATATACGCAATATCCACGCCCATACCGCCCGTGAGGTCGATAAGCATTTCGCCATGCACTAAATTTGCCTTGAATTTTGCCGTAATTTCAGAAGAACATTGTTCTACTGAAAGCATCTTTGGAAAGATAACATCCTCATTATCAAACCATTCTGGGAGTTTAACTTTCGCTTTCTGACGTGTTTTTATTTGCCAAACCAAATCTGGAATATTGAGATTAGGATATTTTTTGGCTTGTAATAATAGCGATGTTACTTCATCGTTGAGATGAATTTTGATGAAGGCTTTTTCTGCTTCGGTGAGGGGGGACATAAAATAATTAGTTAGTTAGGAGGATGTTCGCCGATGGCAATTAACGCTCGTCTAAGGTTTTTTAATTGACGGCGATTTAAGCGAATTGCAGCAATGGTAACACGTCCAATGGCAGTTTTACCAATCATAGAAGTAAGAGATTCGTCCCAAATAAAATGTTCATCCCAATTGGATATTCTTGGATTATATAAAGGAAAAAAACCTTGGGTGATGGTATCTAAAAAAGTTGTTTTTGAACGTGCAAACGGATATTGTGAATACTGTAAATGTTCTTCAGATTTTTCTACTGAACCCTTTTCTATCGAACATATCATTCCAAAATCTAAAAATGGAACAGATAGTCCAAACAATTTAGCTTTGGCGTGTATTGGTTGCAATATTTATAAATCTGACAAAACAACTTTTTTAGATACCATCACCCAAGGTTTTTTTCCTTTATATAATCCAAGAATATCCAATTGGGATGAACATTTTATTTGGGATGAATCTCTTACTTCTATGATTGGTAAAACTGCCATTGGACGTGTTACCA
>JANPGQ010000137.1:0-5462 GCA_031423975.1 Cytophagales bacterium
TACCTTGTTTTTTTGAAAAAGAAGTTAAATCTTTTTGATGGGTTCTCTAAATTCAGAAGGTGACAAACCTGTTTCTTTTTTGAAAAATTTTGCAAAATAATTGGGGTATTCAAATTTGAGTAAATAAGCTATTTCTGCCACTGAATAGGATGTGTAGATCAAGTATTTTTTTGCCTCCTCCACGATATACTCATGCACCAATTGAAGGGCATTTTTCCCTGCAATATCTTTACAAATACGGTTTAAATGTACCTTACTCATGCCCATTTCTTGGGCAAAATCTCCAATACTTTTAGGATATTCAGATTGCTTAATACTTTTCTGGAATTTTTTAAAATAGGTTAAATTCAAGTTTCCTGATACATTGATTGAGGTTCTACTGATTTCCAATAATCGGTACAAATTGATACACAATTGACTAAAATGAGCATCAAGCATCCTTTTTTTTTCAGGACGATTACCAAAAAGTTCTCGGTCAATCTTCTCTATTTGTTCCATCAATATTCCAAAACTAATTTCCTCCTCAAATTTTTCAATGGTGTGAATAGATGTATTCAAATCAAGTTGAATTGTTGAATTATCCGAAAAAATCCCATCAATTACCGAAGTAGAAAGCGATAAAATTCGTCCAGTAACATCTGGACTGTACGAAAACCCATGCAGATTGGCGGCAGGAATTATCATAACACAAGGAGCAATGAGTAGTTGGCTCTGAGAAGATTGTTGAAACTGAACTTCGCCCGTAGCCAGCAAAAAAATCTGAAACAGATTACTATGCACATGTGGTTTTATGACCCAATCAAAATTTCGACTACGAGTTTCTATCAATTCCGAAAAAATATAATTTGAACTCGGACGCACATTTGTTTCCTCGTAAATCCCTTCAAAGTGCGTAATTGCTTGTTGTGGCATATTCAATGTTCTTTTTTTATCCAAATTATACAAAAAAGTTTAGTACCAAAACCAATATAGCGATATAATTTTGTTGTATTCTCATGAAAAAATAAACCCCAAAAAAAATGAGACTATTAAAATCTTATTCAACTATTATTTATTTGCTTGTACTTTCAGCCATTATTTATGCTTGCAAAAGCACAGATTCAACCGTTACTCCAAGCTCCGCAAGTATCACGGCATTGACTTGCGGAAGCTCAATTTTTTCAGGCAGTCCTGTAAATGGAACAGCTTTTACAGGCACAGCAAGCGTTCCTTACACAGGTGGAAATGGCATGGCTTACACCGCTGGCAGTGCAATTACCTCCACGGGTGTAACGGGTTTGACTACTACCTTAACAGCTGGCACATTGGCATCAGGAGCAGGAAACGCCACTTTTACTATCGCAGGAACACCGAGTGCTTCGGGTACTGCTTCTTTTGCTATTTCACTCGGAGGGCAATCATGTACGCTTTCATTAACGGTTAATGCTACCCCAGTTGTTACCACCAATTGCGATGCGAAAACGGGAGTTGAAAAAATTGTGTGTTTAGCGGATGCCTTCAAAGCTACGCTTACATCGGCACAAATTGCTACTTTGCAATTGGATTATACTTTTTCAAATATGAAAACTTGGTCAAATTTACCCGCCGCCTTATCTGCTCGTATTGGTATAAAATTAGGTACGCTCAATGCAACTCAATTAGCGGCTGCCAAAGCATTGATTAAAGAAATGACACTTTCTAATGTTGCCAATGAAGGTTATGACGAAGTAGTACAGGTTTGGGCGGCAGATGATTGGTTGGTTTCAGATGGAAGAGCCAATAGCGATTATGGTTCTGGCAATTACTACCTTGCTTTCTACGGAACACCCTCGACAACGGGGACGTTTGAAATCATGGAAACTGGACACCATAAAACAGTAGCCAATACTTATACAAATGGAGCATTGGTGGCTGCAACACCACATTTTGAAGCGGTTGAACCAAATACTTGGACAACTGGCGGGATTACTTATGCACCAATGGGTCAGGAAACTGCGGCTATGAAAGCATTGATAGCAAGTTTAACGGCTACACAATTGACATCGGCTAAATCAAGTTCAACTTTCTCTGATATTTTACTTACGCCTGGTAAAGATTGGCAATTTCCAACTTCCTATTCGGGCTTGGTATGTAGTGGTTTAACGGACGCTCAAAAAACCTTGGCTTTGAATGTTATTAAAACCTATACTAACGATATTGACGCAACAAATGCGGCTAAATTTTTGGCAACTTATACGGCTGAATTAGACAAATCATATATTACTTATTCAGGAACAGGGAATTTTGATACTAAAAATGATTATTTCAGAATAGATGGCCCACACGTTTGGATTGAACTAAGCCAAAATGGTGGTGTTATTTATTCTGGACCTCATGTTCACTCTATTTGGAGAGATAGAGTTTCTGATTATGCAGGAACTACGAAATAAGATTCAGATGAAAATAATGAAATACCTGCTTTTGCTCGCCCTTATCTTAGCATTTGGGCGAGTGGAGGCTCATACCTTACCGCAATGCAAAGCTCAATTGGTTGTTAATAATCAAAATGTTTTGATTCACTTTAAATCACCCGTTGAGATTTTGGAACTTGCCTACAAAAGTATCATAAATTTACGCTCTCAATCTTCCGTAGATAGTTTAAAAAACTATGTCTTGAGCCACCTTTCAATTAGCGATACCTTAAAAAGTAAATGGAATGTGAGTATTGGACATATTTTTATTCAAGAGACAACAGATGCCGCTATTGGCAATTTTCCAGAAATAAATATTGATATTTACCTGACACCGAGTAATCCAATCAGCCTAAAAGATTTTGTTATGAATTGCGATTTAGTGATTCATCAAATACCCACACAATCCCTTATTTTTTCGGTAGAACAAGATTGGGAAAATGGCATTATTCAAGATAATACCAAGCAAATTGGCGTTATTTCATTAGATATTCCATCGGGAAAAATATATCCATTTCCTATAAAATTAGAAGAAGGAACTTGGTTTAAAGGCTTTAAAAATATGGTTTCGTTGGGTGTCAGTCATATTTGGAGAGGAACAGACCACATACTTTTTATTTTGACATTGCTTTTGCCCGCTATGCTTTTGGCAGAAAGAAAACGTTGGACCGAATTTATGGGTACTAAAAATAGCTTATTAAATTTACTCAAAATCATTACTGCTTTCACCATTGGGCATTCGCTGACTTTATTATTGGGTTCAGTTCAATGGATTAATCTACCTACAAAGCCCATTGAAATTTTTATTGCCCTAACTATTCTCATTTCTGCCTTCCACGCTTTTCGTCCTATTTATCCTAAAAAAGAAATCTTAATTGCGGGTTGTTTTGGACTAATTCACGGCTTGGCATTTGCTGAAACATTGACCAATTTACAGCTTTCAACCAAGCAAATGTTTCTGAGTATTTTGGGTTTCAATGTAGGCATAGAATTAATGCAATTAGTATTTATCTTATTAGTTTTCCCTATACTTATACTTCTCAACAAAACACGCTATTATGCTCAAATTAGGCAAATTGGGGCAATTATGATGATGATTTTTGCCTTGGCTTGGATGATGGAACTCATACAGGATAAACCCAATTTTATTACGGAATTGATTGCTTGAAAATATTTATAACAAACAAATTCTAACTTTGAAAAATCAACAATTTACCACTATTTTCATCTGTTTTCTGATGAATATGCTCGATGGAATGGATGTGATGGTAGTATCTTATGCCTCGCCGAATATATCCAAGAATTGGGCGATAAGTCCACAGTCTTTGGGAGGGGTTTTTAGTGCAGGATTACTGGGAATGTCTATTGGGGCGATGTTCTTAGCACCTCGAGCCGATAAGATAGGTCGTAAGATGATGATAATTATCTGCAATATTCTGATGAGTCTCAGTGTGTTTTTCACTTCATGGGCAGATTCAATTGAAATTTTAGCCCTTTTCAGAGTTATTAGTGGCATTGGCATTGGGGGTATGTTGGCAAGTACCGCCACACTTACTGCTGAAAATGCCCCAAAGCAATCCAAGGATTTTTGGGTGAGTTTCGTTATGGCTGGTTATCCCATCGGTGCTGTTTTGTCGGGCTTGGTTGCTGCCCAAATTATTCCGCAATATGGTTGGCAAAGTATGTTCAAAATCGCAGGCATTCTATCAATTATTACCCTTCCAATTGTTTATTTCTTTTTGAAAGAATCGACTGAATATTTGCAAGAATCTGAGAGAACTCATCAAACTTCCATCACAACATTAGTTACCGAGAAATACCAAAAATCGACCATTAGGCTTTGGATTGCTATATTTATGGCATTTGCTACTTTGTATTTTCTGACTACTTGGATTCCTAAATTAGCCTCTGCCACGGGATTATCGGTAGAATTATCCATTTATGCTGGTACTGTATTTAACTTAGGGGCGTTCTGTGGAATCGTTTCACAAGGATACTTTTCGAGTAAGTTTGGTCTAACCAAAACCATCAGTGTCTATTTAATTTTCACTACTATTCTGATGCTCATATTTGGTTTTTTTCATGGTTCGATATTGGTTCTCATTCTTTTTGGACTAATCGGTTTTGGCATTCAGGGCGGATTTGTGGGTATGTACAGCTTAGCGGCTCGTTTATACCCAACCGAAATTAGGGCTACGGGCGTTGGTGGAGCGGTGGGTGTGGGCAGAATTGGGGCAATCTTTGGTCCACTTTTAGGCGGAATATTGATTGGAGCTGGCTTGTCCATGACCATCAACTTTATGATATTTGCCATACCAACACTCATCGCTGGTTGGGTTATACTTAAAATCAAAATATGAACAATATTACATGGGAATTGGCACATCTTGCTCACGTAGAGCTACTTACGCCCAAATTAGAAGATAGCACAAAATTTTTTACAGAGTTTTTAGGAATGTCAATCTCTGAAAGAAGAGGGGATTCTGTTTTCCTACGTGCCTACGATGATTATGAACATCATACCTTAAAATTGACAGCTCATAAACATTCGGGTATCGGGCATTTTGCGTGGAGAACTCGCAGCCAAGAAGCGTTGGAGACAAGAGTAAAAGCCATTGAAGCAACAGGTTTGGGAATCGGTTGGGAAGACCATGAATGTGGCTATGGCAAAGCCTATAAATTCAGATACCCCGATGGTCATTTGTGTGAAATCTATTTTGAATCTCATAAATTCAAAGCGGATGAAAACACAAAATCTGCTCTCAAAAATACGGCAAGCAAATTCCCAGGAAGAGGAATGAATGTGAGACGTATAGACCATCTCAATCTATTGGCAAAAGATATTGTTGCTTTCAGAGATTTTCAATTTGGCGTTTTGGGTGGACGAATGACCGAAACCATTATGTTTGACGGTGAGCCAAAAGGCATTTGGGTTTCGGTAAATTCCAAGTCCTACGATTTAGCCATTACCGAAGACCACTCTGGATTATCAGGGCGTTTTCACCATTTGACGTATGCCGTAAATAGTAGAGA